>CALFMQ010000300.1 GCA_937879825.1 uncultured Phycisphaerales bacterium | reverse complement strand
ATGATGCGGAACGCCTCGGGCAGGTCGGCGTCGGTGATCGTGGTGTAGCGGTGCATGTTGTGATTAGAACAGATTCGCATACCCTCCCCTACCCCTCCCGGCGGGAGGGGATTCAAACGAAAAAGCCCCTCCGGAGAGGGGCTTTGGGTGAGTCGGTTTGCGCGTGAGCGTCAGACGCTCATCGCCATCTTCTCGGCCTTCTTCTTTGCGTCGTCGAGGTTGCCGACGTACATGAACGCCGACTCGGGCAGGTCGTCGCCCTCGCCCGCGCACAGGCGCTCGAAGGAGTCGATGGTTTCCTCGAGCGGGGTGTAGATGCCGGGGAAGCCGGTGAACTGCTCGGCGACGAAGAAGGGCTGGGAGAGGAAGCGCTCGATCTTGCGGGCGCGGGAGACGGCCATCTTGTCTTCTTCGGAGAGTTCGTCGACGCCGAGGATCGCGATGATGTCCTGCAGGTTCTTGTAGCGCTGGAGGATCTGCTGCACCTGCGTCGCGGCCTTGTAGTGGCGCTCGCCGATGATGGCGGCGTCGAGAATTCGCGAGGTCGAGGAGAGCGGATCGACCGCGGGGTAGATGCCCTTCTCGGCGATGCCGCGGGAGAGCGTGACGAACGCGTCAAGGTGAGCGAACGCCGTCGCGGGCGCGGGGTCGGTCAGGTCGTCGGCGGGCACATAGATGGCCTGCACGGACGTAATGGCGCCCTTGGCGGTCGAGGTGATTCGCTCCTGCAACTCACCCATCTCCGTCGAGAGCGTCGGCTGATAACCGACGGCGCTGGGCATACGCCCGAGCAGCGCGGACACTTCCGAACCCGCCTGTGTGAAGCGGAAGATGTTGTCCACGAAGATCATGGTTTCCTTGCCGGAGGCGTCGCGGAACTCCTCGGCCATGGTCAGGCCGGACAGCGCGACGCGGAGACGCGAGCCGGGCGGCTCGTTCATCTGGCCGAACACCATGGCGACCTTGTCGATGACGTGCGCCTTGTTGCCGTTCTCGTCGGTGTACTCGGCCTCCTGCATTTCGAGCCAGAGGTCGTTGCCTTCGCGGGTGCGCTCGCCGACGCCGCAGAACACGGAGTAGCCGCCGAACTCACGCGCGACGCGAGCGATCATTTCCTGGATGATGACGGTCTTGCCGACGCCGGCACCGCCGAACAGACCGATCTTGCCGCCTCGGACGAAGGGGCAGAGCAGGTCGATGACCTTGATGCCGGTCGTGAGGACTTCGGTCTTGGGGGAGAGTTGCTCGAAGTCGGGCGGCGACTGGTGGATGGAGCGCGACTTGTTCGCGTTTACCGGGCCGCGGTTGTCGATGGGATTGCCGAGCAGATTGAAGACGCGTCCGAGGACGCCTTCTCCAACGGGTACCTGCACGGGCGAACCGGTGCCGACGCACTTCATGCCGCGTGTAAGACCGTCGGTCGAGCCGAGCGCGACGCAGCGGACGCGTCCGCCGCCGAGGTGCTTGGCGACTTCGCCGGTGAGGTCGAGTTTGCCGACGCGTGTGTCGGCCTCGATCTTGATCGCGGAGTAGATGTCCGGGAGTCGGTCCTCGGGGAACTGAGCGTCGAATGTCGAGCCGATGACCTGTGTAATCACGCCTTCGTTGGCCATGATGAGGAGCCCCTGTGAGCCAAGAGTGAACGGATGAGATGTGTGAGTGCCGTCCGCGGCGTTGTGACGATCCGCCGGCGCACGCCCCCCGCTGGCGGGTTGGCCCGCCCTCGGGAAAGGCCGGGCAGTATAGCGGAAGGGGCGGCTGGGTGGGCGGGGTGAGGGGTAAGAGGGTTCGGGAGATGGGCGGGGGAGGTGGGGGTTGGGGATAGAATGGGGCATGGCCTTCGGCGGATACCGACTCGAGACGATCGTCGCACGATGCCCAGCGTGCAAGCGGGAGTCGATTCACGACCGCGTGATGGGTCAAATGGTCGTCGCACGCGACTTCGATCGCTTGCGTTGCATTCACTGCGGAGCATGGTTCAGGCGCAAATGGCGTTGGTCGGTTGTGTGGTTCCCGGTTCTTCTGATCGTCGCATCGGCCGTTTTGCTGCTGACTCGTAACATCAGTGCATATTGGACAGTTGGGACAGCACTGATCGCATTTCTGACCATTGCATTTGGACAACGGTATCTGCTGAGGTCCGTTCTCGTGCCGCCGACGGGCTGCGCCAAGTGCCACTACGACCTCCGCGGCATTGACTCTGATGTCTGCCCGGAGTGCGGGACGGCGATGGCTGGTGCGTAATGGCAGGCCGGAAATGTCCATCCTGTGACGGTGGTCTTGTGTGGGGCGGGCAATCTCCATTCGATCGCAAAGAGGCGCGATGCATACGTTGCGGCGCGGCGTTCACCCGGTATATCGGTTGGACTGAGGCTTCTGTTACTGGTGTGATGATCTATGCGGTTTTCAAGCTGGCTGATGGACTCGTTTTCAGGTGGTTCAACCCATTCGGCTTGGACAAGTCCGGCCGCGAGTTAGCAAGCTCAATCACGATCCTCGGCGGGCTCGGCATCGCCATTGTGCTCGCATCGAAACTCACACGACGCGGACGGCGACTTGTGCGAGTCGATGATCGCGCTCCGACAACTGAGTCGACATGATGAAGTGCCCCAAATGCGGCGGCGCGTTCCCGACCACCAAGACCTGGGTTCGGCGAAGAGTGACCCTCGTCTGCTCCCGGTGTGGTCTGAGGTGGCGGACGCCGTGGAAGGCGCGCGTGCTTGTGACGCTCTCGGTCATCGCCGCATACATCCTTCTTCAATTGCTTGTTTATTGGCTTTGGTTGCTGGTGCTCAAGCTCAAGCTGATTGACGCTACCGACCCTTTCTGGTTGGACTGGATGCCGCGGCTCTTGATTGGTTCGTATCTCGCGGTGAATGCGTTCCTCATGGCATCGATCTGGTTCATTCCCAAGCGTTGGACCGGTCTTGTCTGCGATGATTTGTGCAAGAAGTGCGGCTACGACATCCGTGGTATTGACTCTGATGTCTGCCCGGAGTGCGGGACCGAGATCGGAGGCCGCGCGTAATGGGACCCCAGTGCCCAACCTGTAAGCAACCCGTCGGCCTCAAGGGGATGGCGCGTCGGTACCGCGACAAGCGTGGGCGCCGATGCCGGCGGTGCGGGACGGTCTTCACGATCCACGCGGACGAGCGGTCGTTCGCGCTTGCCGGCGCGTTGGTGCTCATCATCCTTTTCATTGGCGGAACGATCGCCTCGCTCCTCGAAAGCACGCTTCATGTCCGGTCGGCGTGGCTGACGATCATCCCGTACGCGCTCGTGTTATTGGCGGTGCCGGTCGGGGCGATTCTCGGGGCCCGGACGCGCCGCGCCCTCCCGCCCGGCGACCGTTGCGCGCAGTGCGGGTATGACATCAGCAACTGCACCGGCAACGAGTGCCCGGAATGCGGCGTGTCCTTCTTTGTGAAGCCGCCCATCCCGAAGAACGATTAGCAAACAAAAACACCCCGCCTCCCGACAACGGGTGACGAGGTGCAGTGGGTCTGGGTTATGCGCCTGCGGCGACATCGCGTCGCGCTGCAGCGGCGTTGCGGGCGTCAGCCGCAGGCGCAGATATCGCTCAGCGCCGCGGCGGTCTGATCATCCCGCGAGGCGACGCGCGCCACATCTGTCAGCGACACCGTGCCGACCATTTCGCCTTGCAAGTTCGCCACGGGAAGTCGGCGGACTCGTTCGGCGCCCATGATTTTGAGTGCTTCGGCGACATCCGACTCGGCATGACAACAGGTCAGACCCTGTGTCATGACATCGCCGACGGGCGTGATGCTCGTCGGACGCCCGTCTGCCACCGCCCGTGTCGCGATATCCCTGTCTGTGATGACCCCGACGGCGCGATCGTTATCGACGACGGGCATGAACCCGATGTCCCGGTCACGCATCACACGGGCCGCGTGCTCCAGCGTGTCGGTCGTCCGCGCCACGACACAGGAACTTGACATGATGTCCTTCACTTGCATGGAATGCTCCTTTCGCAGAGTGAGGTTGTCGTTGATCCAACTCGCTTCTTTCTGCACACTAGGCGCGGCGTCGGATGATTTCAGCGAGATCGCGTCGCGCGGCCCGGAATCGCGCAGAGAAAAACGCCGCGGACCGTAGCCCGCGGCGTGCTCCACAGATCCCTGAGTTGTGACCGAAACCGAACAGCCGAGATCAGTTGCAGGTGTCGAGCCAGTTGCTCAGCACGACGTTGAGGTCATCGACATTGACGACGCCGTCGAAGGTGACATCGCCCTCGGGTGCGACGATGACGGAGACGATGTCCTCCGATGAATGGTGGATGACGCCGTTGCAATCGATGATCGCCGAGTCGCTCACGACCAGGCGCAGCGTGTAGGCGCACTTGGGCAGGCCCGCGGTGTTCCATGTTCCCAGCAGGCCGTTGACCACGGGCGTGTTGCCCGAACTGATGGTGACCCAGCCGTTGTCGGAGGAGTGCTGGAGCACCCACCCCGCGAGGTTGGCGTCGGTGGCGGTGCCGATGACGAACACCTGCCCGCAGAACTGCGTGCAGTCAACGGGCGAGGTGATCTGCGCGATGGGCGGCGTGTTGTCGACCTTGACGGGGATCGTCTGGCTCACCTCGGGGTGGCATTCGTCGAATGCGCGGACGCGGATGTTGTACATGCCGTCGGGCACGGTTGTGGTGTCCCACACGGCGCCGGTCTGGTTGATGATGGTGTTGGTGTAGAAGGGCATGCCCGGTTCGACGGGCTGATATGAACTCGTGCCGGATGGCGCGAACTCGGCGAACCAGCGGGAGAAGCATTCGTCCCAGATGGTGCCGCCGATGCACATGTCGCCGCCGTAGACGGCGTTGGCGCTGGGACTGGAGAGACTGAAGAAAGTGAACGCCTGATTGAGGTATGCGGTTGTGAACGCGGTGGCCTCGTTGCCGAAGGAGTTCTGCGCCGAGAGACGGATCGCGTAGAGCCCCTCGGGGAGTCCGGTGGCGTCCCACGTGCCGAGCGTGCCGTTGGTGATGGGCCCGTTACCGGCGTTGATGAGCGTCCACGGCGCATCGCCCGTGGCGGACCACTCGAGCCAGTACTGGCCCGAGCCGACGGACCCGATGATATTGGCGGGCGAGCAGATGCAGTCCTGGAACGTCGGGCTGGTGATTGCGGCGGTGGGTTCATCGACGCGGACGATCTGGATGCCGCCGCACCCGATGGGGTCGCCGAACTCGCCGGAGCCATCGAACACGGCGATCTTCAGGTCGGCACCGCCGACGGGAATCGTGCAGACCTGGCGGACATGGGTCAGCCCTTCCTGGAAAGTCTGCGTGGTGTAGGTGCCGTTGATGGTCTTTGTCGCGATCGATGTTGTTCCGACGGTCCAGTTGACAAGATTATTCAACGCGTTCTGGCTCGGGCGGCTCGCGTAGACGTACACGTCGTACTGGCCCGGCGGGAGGAACTTGATCGTGTAGTTGAGCGGATCGGGCACGCCGGTGACGGCGTAGGCGTAGTCGCACATCAGGTTCGAGTAATCGATTTGCACGATGCCGCCGACACAGGACGCGTTGCTGTTGCCGCTGCCGAACTGTTGGATCTGGACGCCGGTCGCCAATCCGGTCAGCCCGACGAGGTTGGTTGTGCCCGAGGCGGCGGCGCGGACGAGGTTCCAAGTGCCGGGCTGATTCGCGGCTGCGCCGTAGGTGCTCGACGGGAGATCGGCGATGAACGGGACCGGGCGGTCGATATCGATGTTGATGCCGAACTCGGCCCCGCCGGCATGGGCGGCGGACGCCGAGAGGGCGCCGGCGAGACCGATGGTCCAGGCGGCGGCGCGTCGGAAAGCTGAGGTGCGTGACATTGGGACTCTCCTTGCAATGGGCGCACGATGACCACCCGCCCACCAAGGCCGTGGTCGC
>CALFMQ010000299.1 GCA_937879825.1 uncultured Phycisphaerales bacterium | reverse complement strand
TTGGTCGTCCCGGGGTCGTCGAGGTACCTGAATCCCCCCTCGAGATCGAAAGTGCCCGAGCCCGCCGCCAGATACGCGTCCAGATCGCCAGCGTCGATACCCGCCGAGCCCGGAGCAAGACGGTAATCGCCGTTCATGGCATCCTCAAAGATCGGTGCCGCGATGATGTTGCCGCCGCTGTCAGCGACGTTCGCAAGCGACACCCCAGGCGCTCGGAGCGTGTTCTGCATCATGATCGACGCGCCGAGGCCCTGAATGATGGAAGTGCCGGGAGAGTCGACCACAACGCAGTTCGCCATCATGATCTCGGCACCGCCAACGGCTCTGATGATGTAGTTGGTGTTGACCGAGACATTCTCCGCGAAGGTGCAGTTGACCGTTGTGACTTTGTTTTGCGTACGACTGACAAGCAGGGCCCCGCCATTACTGTTGGCCTGATTGCCACGAAACAGGCAGTTCACCAGCGTGATGTCGGCGCCATTCCCCAGGTCGATCGCCAAAGCGCCACCCTGGCCACCCGCGGTGTTGCCCACAAACTCGCACGAGTCGGCGTACAGGACGGTCGTCGACTGATCGCTCCCGATCACCATCACCCCGCCGCCAAGGGAGCCCGTGTTCTCCAAGAACCGCACGCGGCTCATGATCATCGTGGTGCCGCCCTGGGCCCGCAGGCCTCCGGCATTGGGTGGTCCCAGCAGCCGGCCGTGCGCGATGGTGAGGTCCTCCAGCATGGTCCCGGCCGCGGTACTCGCCACATTGAGGATGCTGCCGAGTTCCTCACCATCGATAGTCGTGCTGTCCATCCCCTGCCCGCGGATGGTGACCGGCGTGCTGACAAACACGCCCTGCTCGTTCACGACGCCGCTGCCGATCTCGATCGTGTCGCCCGCGGTCGCCGCGTTGATCGCGTCCTGAAGCGAGCTATAGGTCGTACTGGTGTTGGTGTTCGTGATGGTGGCGGTGCCCGCGAACGCGGGAAGGGCGACGCTCCCGATCAGGAGGCCCGAGAAGCAGGCGATGGCACGGTTCGTGCCCCAACGGAAAAGGTTCGGCATGGCTGGTTTCCTCACATAGACGCTTGGCCGGGTGGCGGGCGGCACATCGCCACCCACTACAGACAAGCCGTGAGACGCACGCCGGACCCGACGCCGCAATTCCAAAAAAACGGATCGGAACGCCACCGCCAAGGACCGATCGGGCCGGGCTACTTCTCGGCCGGGAGTGTGCCGCGGAGGGCCTCGGCCTCTTCGGCCCGACCGAGCTCGTCGAGGACGTCCGCGAGACGCCGCGCCGAAGCGATCGTGTCGGGGTGGGTCTCACCGATAATCCTTGACCGGCGTTCGAGCTGCTCACGAAACAGCGCCTCGGCATCCTCCAGGCGACTCTGCCGCACGCGCAGCTCCGCGAGGTTCCCCAGGGAATAGATCGTACCGATGTGATCATCCCCCCCGACGCGCCGGTACCCCTCGAGCGCCGCTTCGCAATACGGTTCGGCGTCGTCGAGCTTCCCCTCGCGCATCAGCAGGTTGCCCATGTTGTAGACACCGTTGAGCGTCGCGAAGTGGTCATCGCCCAGCAACCGCCGCCGGCCCTCGAGGGACTCCCTGTAGAGCGGCTCGGCCTCTTCCAATCGTTCCAATGACACGAGCGTAACGCCGTAGTTCTGAATCGCCTGCAGCGTGTTGGGATTGTCATCACCGAGCGTGCGGCGCATACCCAGCACCATCTCCTGGTAATACGGCAACGACTCTTCCGCACGACCCTGCGCATTGATCACATACGCCAGATTCCCGATCGTCACGAGTGTGCTGCGATGGTCGTCGCCCAGCACGCGCCGCTGGATCGTGAGTGTCTCCCGGTACAGTTTCTCCGCGTCCTCGTACAATCCCAGCGAGTCCATCGCGGCGGCGAGATTGTTCGCAACGACGAGTGTCGCCGGGTGGTCCGTCCCCAGCGCCCGCCGGCGCATTTCCAAAGTCTGCTGGTAGAGCGCGCGCGACTCCTCGAGCCGCCCTCTCGAACCGTAAAGCGTCGCCAAGTGGCTCATCACACTCAGAACACTCGGGTGCGCTTCGCCGAGCTTCCGTTGTCGCACATCCAGAACATGCTTGAACATCCGCTCGGCCTCATCGAACCTCCCGAGCGCCGAGTACGCCGCCGCGAGATTGTTCTCCGCGGTCGCCGCCTCAAGACCGTCCTCGCCATCCATCGCCCGGGACCGCTCCCAAACCGCTTGAAGCAGCGGCTCGGCGTCGCCCGTCCGCCCTTGCTCGTACACCGCCTTGGCGTACCCCTGCAGCGCCCCGAACGTGACCGGATCGTCCTCCCCCAGCGCCCGGCGCGCGCGCTCGTATGCCTCCCGGCACAACGCCTCTCCGCCCTTCAAGTCGCTCCGCGCGATCCGCACCAGCCCCAGGTTCACCTCCGCCGAGATCGTGCCCGGCGCGTCCGCCCCACCCGCGCGTCGTCGCGCATCAACCACCGACTCGAGCAGCGTCTCCGCCTCATCGAATGCCCCCCGATCAAGCTCGAGCAGCGCCAGCGACTGCAATGACTCGAGCGTCCGCGGATCATCAGCGCCAAGAACGCGTTCACGGGTCTCGACCGCCCACCGCTGTGGCCCCAGCGCCTCTTCGAGCAGGCCGACATCCTTCATCGTGGTCGCGACGCTCTGCAGGAGCATCGCCCGCACCTCGGGCTGGTCTGCAAACCCCGACTCGATCGCATCGATCGAACGCGAGAACACGTTCTCGTCCAGCGCCCGCAGGGCCATGCTCGTGAAGTTCACGCCCGCGATCTGTTTCTCCAGGTTCGACCGCTCCGACTCGGGCGTCATCTCGATCAATGACTCCCGCAGCCGCACCCCCATCACCTCCAGGTTGATATCCCCGAGACTGCGCGACTGAAACTCCGCGACCTGCTGCAGGTTCCGGTTCGACTCTGAGAGTTCCGCGTTCGCCCGGTCAAGATCCTCGTTCGTCGTTGTCAAAAGCGTGTTGGTCCGCTTGAGTTCCCGATTGGCGCGCACCGCCGACACCAGCCCCGCCCCCGTCCCGATCACTCCCAAGGACAGCACCACGAATGCCACCGACAAACCCGTCACAAGCCCCCGGTTGCGCCCCGCAAACTTGCGGAACTGGTACATCGCGCTGGGCGCCCGCGCCAGAACGGGCTCGCTCCGCAGGTACCTTCGGATGTCCTCGCCGAGCGCGCCCGCCGATGCGTACCGCCGGTCCCGCTCCTTCTCCATCGCTTTGGCGACAATGGTCTCGACGTCGCCGCGCAGGTGCGCATCCACCCTCCCGAGTTTCGATGGCTCCTCCTCGCGGATGATCCGACCGACTTCGGCGATCGACTTCCCGCTCAGTTCGTGCGGCGCCCGGCCCGCCAACAACTCGTACAGAATCACGCCGATCGCGTAGATATCGCACCGCGTGTCCAGTTCTTCGGAGCGACCGGCGATCTGCTCCGGGCTCATGTGGCTCAACGTGCCGATGATTTGACCGACATTCGTCTGGACCGTCACCGCCTGCATGTCCGAGTCCGTCAGCCGCGCGATCCCGAAGTCCAGAATCTTCGGCTGGCCGATCGCGTCAATGAACGTACTCTCGCCCTTGGACTGCGATGTCGTCCGGTCGCCCTTGACCAGGATGTTCGCCGGCTTCAGGTCCCTGTGAATCACGCCCATCTGATGCGCATGCTCCACCGCGTCGCATACCCGCGCCACCAACTCGAGCACCTCGCGCCTCGACAGACCCCGCTCCCGCACGAAGCGATCCAGCGGCACCCCGTCGATGAACTCCATCGCGATGAACGGGGTCGCCGCGCCATGCAACTCCGTCGAACCCGCTTCATAGATGTGCGCGATTCCCGGATGCTGGAGACGCCCCAGCACCTGCGCTTCTTGTTCGAATCGCTTGAGCGTCTGACCCCGGTGCGGCCCATCATGCACCACCTTCAGCGCCACCCGACGCCGCGGACGCTCCTGCTCCGCTTCATACGCCACCCCCATCCCGCCGCGCCCGATCTCCCGAATCACCCGGTATCCGCCGATCCACTCGGGCATGTCCGTCTCTTGCAACGCCGCCCCACCCTCCAGAAACGCGTCGGACGCCTCACCGTCGTGCCGCAGCAACCGGCGTAACGCCGCGCTCAACCGCGCATCCCCCCCGCACTCCCGCTCGACAAACGCCTCTCGCTCCGACTCGTCCAGTTCCGCTGCACGATCGAACAACTGATCCAGGCGATCCTCGAACTCAGACATCGTCTTCACCCCTGAGTGTCGCGTGCAGATGCGCCTTGGCGAAGCGCCAATCGCGCTCCGCCGTACGCTCCGTGATGCCGAGCACTTCAGCCGCCTGCGCGCAGGTCAGGCCGGCGAAGAAGCGGAGCATCACGAGGCGATACTTTCTCGGATACTCCCGTTCAAATGACCCGAGGGCCTCATGGAGCGCCAGCAAGTCCTCGATCGGCGCATCGATCGCCGCCGCGAGCCCTTCATCCGACACCCGTTTGCGGTCGCCCCCGCGTCTGCGCGTGTTCTTCCGGCGCGCCTGCTCCACGAGAATGTCCCGCATCGCCCGCGCCGCAGCGAAGAAGAAGTGCCCGCGATTCTCCCAGCCCGGATCGGCCTCTCCCACAACACGCATGTACGCCTCATGCACAAGCGCCGTCGCCTGGAGGGTGTGCCCTAAGGGTTGGCCGCGCATCCGTGACGCCGCCAGGGACCTGAGTTGGTCGTACACCAATGGCAACAAACTCTCGGCGGCATACTGATCACCTCCCCGCACCGCCTCCAGTAGCTGCGTAATCTCGCTCTCACTCATTGTGTCCCGATTATTGACCGAACCTGCCAACGCCGCCACCCCCTTCTGTCTCAGAGCGTGAGCGTTCGAGCGTCGCCGGCACCGTCGTCGGCTGAAACGCGCGTCCCGGCCGCTCTCGTCCGCGTCCGGCCCCCGCTCACATCGCCAAATCCCCAACCGCTGCGCCCGATTCCTCTTCCTTCTCCCGACAGGGCATCGCACCGGAACCTCTACGAGGCGTCCTGAAAGCCCAGCCGGGCACGGGTAATGCGAGCGGCGCCACTGCCAACCGCAACACCGGCGTCGAATGCTTCGCAATCCGTATGCCCGCCCCTGAATACGGCGACTCCCAGCGGCGCGACCTCCCGCCGCGTCGCGCATCAACCCTGCCTTACGGCCGGACCCAATGATCCCGTCTCGAATGTGCGTCACGCCACACTATGAACGACGACGCTTGTCCGGTTCGTTCTCGAGCAGTGACTCGCTCTGTTGGCCGAGGTGCAGGGATGCGCCCCGGGCCACGATCGCGACAAAGCAGATCAGATAGATCGCCGTCGATGTGATGAACACGGCATGCAGTGCGACATTGGACCCCGCCGTGGTTCCGAACACCAGGAAGCCACACCAGACCGCAACGATCAACGCCAATACACAAGTGACACGAACAAACATACTGTTCCGACCGCCTGACAGAGTCATCACTGCGGGAGTCACTTCGATGCCCCCGAAACCCATCGACACAGTAACTTTTTTCGTCCGCCAGAATGAATCGGTACTGAAAGGCGGATTAAAATGATCTCATTCTGTGCCGCCCGCTCGGCCTCGCCGTAAAGTCTCGCTACGCGCGTACCAGTCTTGGAGCCTTACGATGTCCGGACTATTCGATACGACGGGCTTTCCTCCGAGGTGGAAGTGCGGGTCTTGGTCCGGCGCACTGGGATGGACCCACATCGTTTCGGACTTGGCCATTTTCAGCGCCTATCTGGCGATCCCGATCGCATTGGGCTTTTTCGTGCTCCGGAGGCGGAATGTGCCCTTCAGCTTCGTATTCTGGCTCTTCGTGGCCTTCATCCTGAGTTGCGGCGTGACGCACCTGATCGAGGCAATCATCTTCTACCGCCCCATCTATCGGTTCGCTGGGCTCGCGAAGGCCGTGACCGCGACCATATCAATCGCCACGGTGATCGCCCTCATCCGGGTAATGCCGATGGCATTGCGCCTGCCGGATATCAGTGCGGCGAATGAACGGCTCCGCGAAGAGATCGAAAGCCGGCAGCGGGTTCAGCGGGACCTCGAAGAGGCCCGGGCCATTCTCGAGAGGCGGACCGGCGAACTCACCGTCCAATCGCATCGGATCGGGATCGCGATGGAGTCTGCTTGGGTGATCGCGTGCCAATGGATCGCGGATACGGGCGAGATCCTCTGGCAGATTGGTGCACGGAGATGGCAACAAGAGCTTATGCTCGCACCGGGAGACGACGGCATCACCTCGTGGCGGGAGCTGATCGGCGAGACCGAGGCCGCACGCCTGCAATCAGAAGCACGCGCTGCGGTCGAGGATGGCCGTGAGGTCGAGTTCAGCTGCACGGTCGTCTCGAGAGGCGGCCAGACGCTGGAACTCCGGCTGGGCGGGACCCCGGATCGCCGCGTGGCGGGTGCGGCCGCAACGATCACCGGGATGGCGCGTCTGATCTGACCCGTGCCGGATGAACGCGCCATCAACAGGCCACTATGAGCGCGCATTCATGTCGCGTTCATTCTGACTCCATTCACGGGCGCAACTCTTCTGGAGTGTCGCGTGCGGTAACCCACGCGCAATTCAGATAACCCAATCAGGAGCAAAGCATGAACACCGACACACTCTCCGGCAACTGGAAGCAACTCAAAGGCAAGGCCCGCGAGCAGTGGGGCAAACTCACCGACGATGAACTCGATGTCATTAACGGGCGACGTGAGCAGTTGGTAGGGAAGGTACAGGAGGCATACGGCAAGTCGCGCGAGCAAGCGGAGCGTGAAGTCGATGAGTTCTGCACGAGATGTCGGTGCGAGTGAATGGCGGTCGCCGACGAGCCTCGCATCTCGTGCTATCGCTGCCACGCGCATGGCACGGTGCGAGCGCGGGCGCATCGGCGATCCGCCCGCGCCCACCCAGACCATGAGCCCAAACACGCAAAGGGAGCCCACAATGTCCAAAGTACTGACAGCTCTGTTTGATGACGGCCTCGATGCCGCCCGAGCGATTGATGACCTGCTGGATCTGGGAGTCGACGCGAGCAATGTCTCTGTCGTCGCTTCGGACCCGACGGTCCGGGAAACATTCGCGATCGAGACCCACTCGAAGCTTCCCGAGGGAACTGCCATCGGCGCCGGAGTCGGAGGCGCGATCGGCGCCGTGGTGGCGAGCTTCACCGCCGTCGGCGCGCTGGCGACGGGCGGTGTGGGCCTTGTTGCCGCCGGCCCGTTGGTCGCCGCGCTCGCGGGC
>CALFMQ010000298.1 GCA_937879825.1 uncultured Phycisphaerales bacterium | reverse complement strand
TTCAACGAGGACAAGTTCTGGCAGAAGCACAACTGCATCCTGACCGAGGGGGGCGGGCAGCCGCCCCGCGGCGTCCGGCGTCTGCTTCGGCGGCTCCACGACGAACTGAAGCTCCCCGTCTACTGCCTCCTCGATTGCGACCCGTGGGGGCACTACATCTATTCCGTCATCAAACAGGGGTCGATCAACCTCGCGTTCGAGTCCGAGCGCATGGCGGTCCCCGACGCTAAGTTCCTTGGAATTCGTGCCTTAGACTACGATCGGTGCGAGTTGACCGACGATGTCCAGATCGCGCTCAATGACCGGGACACCTCCCGGGCCAAGCAGATCGCGGCCTACCCCTGGTTCGCCCAGAACAAGCCCTGGCAGATGGAAATCGCCAAGATGCTGAAAAACGGCTTCAAAATGGAAGTCGAGTCCTTGATCACCAAGGATATTTCGTATGTAACTGAGGTGTACGTTCCCGAGAGATTGCGGGAGCGGGATTGGCTCGATTAAGTTCCTGTGGTACTGTCGGTTTACCCGGGGAACACTCGGGCGCTGAGTGTGTCCGGTTCGCAGCGGTGCGAGCCTTCGGCGTCCGCGGATACTTCCCCGCGTTTCAGATCAGCGATTGCCAGCCAATCGCTGCGCGGTCTGGTGACGATCCCATGGTCAAGAGCGGTCATCCGGTATTGAAGCCGTCTCGAGTGTTGGTCGCGGACGATGAACACCTCATCGCGTCGTCGATCTGCAACTCGGTGCGCTCACTCGGATACGAGGCGGTCGGCCCCGTCGGCGATGGAAGCGAAGCGCTGCGCGCGTTCGATTGCGAGAACCCGCCAGACATCGCAATTCTGGACATCCGGATGCCGGGCATGGATGGGCTTGAGGCCGCTCGCGTGCTCTGGCATGAACAGGGCGTCCCCTCGATCATCGTTTCGGCGTACTCGGGCGAGGAACATCTCGCCCGCGCACAGGCCGCGGGCGTGTTCGGCTACCTCATCAAGCCGGTCAGCGCCGATGCGATCGGTGCGGAGTTACGGGTCGCATGGTCGCGGTATTGCGACACGGCCGAGTACAAGCGACGCATCCAGCAGCTCGAGACCACCCTGCAGGACCGACGACTGATCGAGCAGGCCAAGTGGCAACTCGTTCAAAAGAACGCGCTCTCTGAGGCCGAGGCCCATTCGGCCATACAGCGGCTCGCCCGGAACCAGCGTCGCAAGTTACGGGAAGTGGCCCAGTCGATCCTCGACTCCGATGGCTCGCCCGTCGCTCTCGATTAGCGCCCCGTCTATTTGCCCATTTTGACACTTGCCCGCTTGTTTTTTCTTCGTTTTTTCAGCGGTTGATGCCCCCCGCTACTTTCGGGGACGCCCGTTTCCGTTAAACTCAGCGCGGTGGGTGGTACATCGTAAATGGCCTCGTGATGCACCCGCCGGTTGAGGTGGGCATCACCGAGTCGCGCAGGAATCGCCGACCGCAACGATCGGCGGTTCGATAACTCAAAGCGATGGCCCTTCGGGGTTGTCGCCCGCAACGGACCCCTTGGTGCGGCTTCGAGCGTTTGGAGGAGATGCTCGAACCGACAAAGCCGGGTCCGTTGTCTTTTTTGACCCCCTCAACCCCTCCATCTTTTTGACGACCGCGCTCAGGAACCCCTCCGATAGGTCCGAATAGAGACTCTGAGAGTCGCAGCGTCTGAAGCCGAGCGATTGCATCGCCCGATAAACCGTCGCCGACACTCTCAGAGTCCGCGGGCGGAGCCCCGCACGAATCAGATTCCGGCCCGTGATGCGTTGGAAGCGCGTCCGCTCCGAGTCGACTCCGCGCGGAGAACTACGGATGAGAGATGATCGCAACCTCGCACGAGCCCTGAGTGCCGCGTGCAGCGCGTCGGTGCTGTTGACACTCGGAGCCTGCTCGTCGGCCTGGAACCACAGCGCCCGCCATCAGCCCGTTGTCGTTGACCCGACCCCCATCGCCGAGGCGCCGCAGCCGAACCGCATCGATCCGTTCCCGGCGGCGCGCGGCGTGCAGTTTGAGTCATCGTACAGCGCGATTTTCCCCGCCGCATTCGCCAACGGCGGCGGCGATCATTACGCGCCGGGCTCGCCTCAGTTCTACATGTACGGCGAGATGCCCAACATGCGGGCGTCCACGCTCAACCAGTCCTCGCCCTTCGAGACAACGGCGAATGTCCGTCAGGTCTCGTTCTCCCCCGAGGGCGCGGACTTCGATCCTGTCGTCTCGCGCGATGGCACGATGATCTACTACACCTCCACGCAGCACGCCCCCACCGCCGACATCTATGTCAAGAGCGTCAAGGGCAGCGCCATCACCCAGCTCACCAACGACCCCGCGCACGATGTGATGCCCGCGGTCTCACCCGACGGGTCGAAGATCGCCTTCGCCTCCAACCGCAACGGCTCGTGGGATATCTATGTCATGAACGCCGAGGGCGGGCAGGCGGTCCAGATCACCTCGGACGCGGGCCAGGAACTCCACCCCTCGTGGTCGCCCGATGGTCGCCGGCTGTGCTACTGCCGCCTCTCGACCAACTCAGACCGGTGGGAGATCTGGACAACCGAGGTCGAGAACCCGATCGTGTCCCGCTTCCTGACCTACGGCCTCTTCCCCGAGTGGAGCCCGACCGAAAGCCGAATCCTCTTCCAGAAGTCGCGTGATCGCGGCGACCGATTCTTCTCCGTCTGGACCATCGATGTCGAGAACGGCGAGGCCGTCCGCCCCACCGAGGTGGCGTCGAGCCAGG
>CALFMQ010000297.1 GCA_937879825.1 uncultured Phycisphaerales bacterium | reverse complement strand
GAGCGCGACGAGCCGGCCGGCGTCGAAGGTGAGCCGGATGCTCAGCGGATCGGCGGGCCATTTGGCGCGGGGCGCGACGAGGCGGCGCGCGGCGGTGTCGTCCGGTGCCGCGAAGTCGTCGATCTCCGACCCGGACATGGTGACCCCGAGGAGGTTCTCGTTGATGGAGTACCGCTTCTCGTCGATCCCGACTTCGAATCCGGCGCTGCGGAGGACCTCCGCCTCGTAGACTCGCGGGCGGTCCACGGCTCCCTGGAGGTCGCGGATGGGCGCGAGGATGGGGAGGTCGACCAGACTGCGCAGGGCGAGATCGAACCGGACCTGATCGTTGCCCATCGCGGTGCACCCGTGCGCCACCGCGGACGCCCCGATCTGGCGGGCCAGCGTGGCCAGCGCGTCGGCGATGACGGTCCGGTCGGCGCAGAGCAGGGGGTATGCGCCGGCGTAGGGCGCGCCGCCCATGACGAAGGGCACCACGATGTCATCCCAGAGCGGCGCGGAGCCGTCTGTCTCGTGATGCGCGGCTGAACCGAGCGACAGCGCGCGGTCGCGGATCCATTTCTTGCGCTCGGGCGTGACGCCGCCCGTGTCCACGAAGAGCGTCACGACTCGGTAGCCGCGCTTGATGAGATCGAGGACGCAGTAGCTTGTGTCCAGTCCCCCGGAGAATGCCAATGCAACGGTGTCAGGCATGCGCGGCCTCCAATGTGCCAGCGGGTTGTTTGGGATGGGTGTTCAGGAGGGTCGCCATGACCGCTTTCTGCGTGGGCAGACGGTTGGCCGCCTCCTGGATGACGAGCGAGTTGGGCGAGTCGACCACGGCGTCGGTTGCTTTGATGTTGCGTCGCATCGGGAGGCAGTGGCTGAAGGCCGCGTTGTTGGTCAGCGCCATCTTCCGTTCATCGACGATGAAGTGCTTGTATTGATCGCGGATAGTGCGTTCGGAGTCGGGGTCGCCGTAGTGGGGGAGTGCGCCCCAGCTCTTGGCGTAGACGATCTCGGCGCCCGCGTAGGCGCGGTCGATATCGTGCTCGATCGAGAACGAGCCGCCGTGCTCTTGCGCCTGCCGGCGGGCGGCGTTGAGGTACCGCTCATCGAGGAGGTACTGATCGTTCGGGCAGAGGAGCGTCACATCCATCCCGAGTTTCGTGGCGATCAGCAAGGACGAGTTGGCGACCGCGGTGTTGAGCGGGCGTGGGTGGTAGGTCCATGTGAGGACATACTTGCGGTTCTGGAGATCGCCGAAGCGCTCCCGAAGCGCCAGCGCGTGGGCGAGTTCCTGGCACGGGTGCTCGATGGTCTCCAGGTTGATCACGGGGACGGTGGCGTGACGCTCGAATGCGCGGATGGCGAGGTCCTGGCGGTCTTCGCTCCAGTTCTTGAAGGCGGGGAACTTTCGGACCGCGATCAGGTCGCAGTACGACGAGAGGACGCGCGCGGCCTCGCGGACATGCTCCTCCGCCTCGCCGTCCATGATCGCCCCGTCGCCGAACTCGATCGGCCAGGCGCCCTTGCCCGGCTCGAGCACGACGGCGTGGCCGCCGAGCTGCCACACGCCGATCTCCATCGAGGTGCGCGTGCGGAGGGACGTGTTGAAGAAGACGAGGGCGACGGTCTTGCCTCCGAGCAGCGGCTGGATGGGCGCGCGTTTGAGCGACGAGGCAAGATCGAGGAGGCGGTCGATGTGTGGCCGCGACCACTCGCGCGTTGTGATGAAGTGCTTCGGCTTCATGGTGTCAGTGCTCCGAGTTCTGGGCGCGGGTGAGTCGGGTTGCCAGACGTTGCGCCACGGCGCGGCTGGTGGCGGCGAGAAACAGCGTGTCGTCCCCGGCGATGCATCCGACGACGCCCGTCGGCAGCCGCATGTCGATGGCCGCCCCGAGCACATTGGCGTGTCCCGGATTGGTGCGGATCACGACGATGGAGTCGGCGGCTCTGATCGAGAGGGAGTGCGTCCGGATCGACTCGAGCACCGACTCCGTCTCGCCGTCGCTCCTCCCGCCGGTATCGGCGAGGACGTAGCCGCCGGAGCCCTTGAGCGCTCCGAGTGCGGCCAGATCGCGTGAGATCGTCGCCTGGGTGATCGAGATCCCGCGTGCGCTGAGCGCGGCGGCGATCTCGTGCTGGCTCTGGGCCGAGCGCGATCGGAGCATCTGCTCGATGAGTTGTCTGCGTCGGGCGGTGTTCATGGAACGGGGGGTCCTCCGTCGGGCCGCGGGCCGATGCGTAAATATACACAATGTGCATTATTATGCAAATCGGCCTGAGGGGCAAGCCGGCCGCTATCCGGAGGCATTTCGGGAGGCGGGCGGAAGGGGTTGGGGGGGTGGATCAGGGGGTTTCGGGGCGGGTCCCGGGCAGGGTGCGGGCGAGGGCGTCGAAGTCCCAGACTTCGATGGGTCGGTCGACCGCGGAGATGAAGAGGGTGTGGGCGTCCCTGCCGGCCCGGAGGTCCATCACCGCGCCGCGTGCGTCGAAGGCGGCGAGTTCCTCGAGCGTGTGCGCATCGACGACGATGACGAGTCCGTTTCGCGTTCCGACATAGACGAGGTCTCCCGTCGAGGCGACGGCTACGGCGAATAGACTGTGCTCGCTGAGACGGTCGGACCGGCGGACCGATCCGTTCTCGATGTTGACTCGCAAGACCTGGCCGGCGTCCCCGGCCGCGTACACCGTGGTGCCGCTCCGGTCGATCGCCAGACTTCGCACCTGTGTGGTCGATGCCTTGACTTCGCGTCCCATTTTGAGATCGAGACTGTCGAGGAAAAGGATCCGCCCGTCCCTTGTTGAGACGATGAGTTGGGCGGCGTCGGGCGTCCAGCAGAGGTCCGAGAGCATGGTGCCGGGATCGACCTCGCGATCGAGCAGGATGGCGCCCGTGTCGGCGTCCACCAGCAGCGCGCGCCCCTGATTCGTCGCCACGCCCAGAACACCGGCGCGCTCCGGTGACGGGGCGAAGGCGCACGCGCTGACGGTTTGCCCGGCATCGAGCGACAGGACTCGCGTCGGTGTCACCGAACGGCCATCGATTGCGGCGAGGGTGATGTGCCCGTCGAGGTCGGCGCAGGCGAGGCGGGTGGAAGTGGTGTCTGTTGCGACCATCACGCCGCTGACGGGTGATGCGATATCCCAGTTCGACGAGGGGTGATCTCGGTCGAGCACCGTTAACGAGGCGGCGCGATCGATGGCGAATACCCGCCGGTCCCGCGGGTCGGTGGCGATCTGATGCGCCGAAGCGGTGGCGCGTCCGAGGGACTCCTTCCACACCGATTTCGGCGCGCCCCACAGTCGGTAGGTGCCCTGTGAGTCGACCGTTGCGACGCGCGAGCCGTCGTGCGAGAACGCCACGGTCTGGACGGCGCCGTGATGCCCGCCGAGTGCGGGTAGTTCCGCGCCGGTCACGAGGTCCCACATGCGGAGCTGCGCATCGCCGTAGGCGTTGCCGGCGACGACGGAACCGGAGGGGTCGATCGAGATTCGGGTCATGTACCCGGTCGCGATGGAACGCACGGATCGATAGGTGTCGCCCGCGCGCGACAGGATTTCGATGCCGTCTCGGTGCGAGACGAGCACGGTCTGCAGGTCCGGCGTCGCGACGACCTGCGGGAGTGAACTGACCGGGGGATTGACGAGCACGGGCTGGCTTGGCGTGAGTCGGTCGGCGCCCGATGCGATGTCGATCACGCGCAACCGCGATTGGCGATCGAGGAACACCACGGTCGATCCATCATCGTCGATCCATGGTTGCTCGCCGAACAGCAGGTCGTCGGACTCGTATCTCGGTTCGAGGGTATGGCGGTCGAGGACGACCACCCTCCCGCTGGGAGCGGAGATGGCGATGGCCTTCGGAGTAACGACGAATCCGCGAGCGTTCGTGAACTCGTCGGTCATGGCGCGATCGGCGAGCGTCGCGCCGGTTGCGACGGATGTGATGCGCACGCCGCCGGGGTACTGCACGATCGCGTCTTTGCCGTCGAGCGAGAGCCACATCGCCGTGACGCGGCCCGGCACTGGGAACTGGGATTCACCGATTGTGGCGCCGGTGAGGGGATCGACGCGCCGGACCCTTCCATTTGGCGTGAGGACGCCGAACGAGCCATCGTCGAGGGTCGTCATCCGCGGATCGGTGGCGTCGCGGAACGGGGTCATGCTGAGGCAGGTCGCTTGCGCCTGCATCTCCATGGCGCGCCAGAGCAGTCGGCGCTCGCTGCGCGTGCCGCTCCACAACTGGCTCTCCGGATCGACATCGGTGCTGCCGACGCGGTCGAGTTCGGTCCACATGACCGCTTCGGCGCGTTCGCGCTCGCCGGCGGAGAGGTGCGCGTGAATCTGATTCAGTCGGCTCTCGTGCAGTGCGCCCTGCAGACGCCGGTTGCCGGTGGCCAGGGCGGCCACCACGCCCAATACGCCCACCAGCAGCGCCAGGAACACGCCGACCGCGAACCGATGGCGCGCGATGGACTTGCGGGTGAGGTACCACCCGCTGTCGCGCCGCGCATCGACGGCCTCGCCCGAGGCCGCGTGCCGGAGGTCGCGCGCGAACTCCGAGGCCGATTGGTACCGACGCTCGGGCCGCTTTGCGCACGCTTTGTTGAGCACGCACCAGACATCCATGGCCAGGCCGATGCGTGTGCGCGCGGGCGGGTCGGCCTCGAGGATGTTGCGGACGGTCGTGTCCAGTGCGCCGTCGACCTTGTAGGGCATGCGTCCCGTGAGGAGTTCGAAACCGATGACGCCGAGGGAGTAGATATCCGTGCGGATGTCGGGGCCGCCGGAGCCGGGCGACACCTGCTCCGGTGCGGCGTACGCGAGTGTGCCGGTGAACTGTCCGGTGAGCGTGACACGGTCGCTGACACCGGTGTGGCGCGCGACGCCGAAGTCGAGCAGGTGCGGGTGGTTCTGGGCATCGACGAGAATGTTGGACGGTTTGAGGTCGCGGTGCGTCACGCCGCGCTGGTGCGCGTGGTGGAGCGCATCGGAGATCTCGGCGAGCAGTTGCAGCCGGGCCGCCTCGCTCGGCGGTGTCTGCGCGTCGCGCCACGCGTCGAGGGGCTGGCCGTCGATGTACTCCATGACGAGCGCTTCGCGACCGTCCATGAGTTTGAGCGAGTCGAGCAGTCGCACGATGCCCGGCGCGCTGAGCGACGCCACGATCTGGATTTCTCTGAGGAAGCGCGCCCGCGACTCCCGCGTGGTGTCGAGCGCGCCGCCCGCCGGGTGCAGGACTTTGATCGCGACGATCTGGCCCGTGGTCAGCTGCTCGGCGCGATAGATGACGCCCTGCCCGCCGCGGGAGATCTCGCCGAGCACCTGATACCCGAAGAGATCGGGCGCTTCGCTCGGCGGTGTGGGTGTGGTCACCGGCGTGTCGGACATCACCTCGGCGAATCGCCGGCTGAACCGCGCCGACGACAGGTATTCGGCGCACTTGGCGCAGCGGGCGATGTGCGCTCCGATCTCTTCGGAGACGGGCGCACCGGAGGCCAGCGCTTCGAGCAGGCTCGACCCCGGACAGGTTGTTGTGCCCGTCGCCATCCCGTTACCTCTCGCCTAGACGCCGTCGCGGATCGCGCGGTCGACCCGCTCGACCGCCGCCCGGAGCCGTTTGGAGACGCGGTTGCGCGCCAGATAGACCTGATCGACGCTCAGCCCGGTCATGCGCGCCGCGGACGCGATCGCGACGCCCCGGAGCGAGGTCAGTTCGAACGCCTCGAGACTCGCGCTGTCGCCCTTGGTCTCCTCCTTGAGCACGCGCCACGCCTCCTCGAAGATGTGGCGCTCCAGTGCGTGATCGAATGCGTCGGCGACATCCGACTCGCGCACGTCGTTCATCGCGGCCACCTCGGAGAGCGCCGCCAGATGACCGGCGCGTCGCGCGCCCTGGCGGCGGGCATCGATGATCCGGTGGCGGGCGATCCCGACGATCCACGACGACAATCGTCCGCGCGCTCGGTCGTATTTGCCCGCCTGGTATTCGCGCAGCGCCTGCAGCATTGTTTCCTGGGCCGCGTCCTCGGCGTCGGTCCGCGTCAGGCCGAGGCGCAGGCCCGTCGCGATGAGCACGCCGCGGAATCGCTCATCGAAAAGACGCCACGCCTCGGCGTCCTGCGAGTCGTGCAGTCGCTCCAGCAGAAGCGTCGTGGTGACCATGGCGCCCTCACGCATGGCTCGATTGTTTTTCTCCCGATCGTTGCAAGATGAGTCGCCGGCCGACGCATGCTCCCTGAAGCCCGAGGCCGATTCGTCGCGCATCGGGCTTCGCTAGGGAGCAAGGAAGAAAGGAAGGAACACACAACCCGCTGCATCCATCCGCCACGCCCAAGAGGGGCGTCCCGCCAGACTCTGATCGGGCGAGACGGGTCCTCCTGCGCCCGGGTGACGGGTGCGGCACCCCCAAATCATGCCGTGGATTTGGCTCTCGTACCAATGGAAACATGTCAACCCGGCGTGGCCTCTCTGAGGCGACGCCCGAGACCCCTGGAGGGACTTTCAATGAAGAATCGTCTGAATCGTTCTGTGGCCCGCTTCGCTTCCGCCGGCGTGGTTTTGGCTCTTGCCGGCACCGCCACCGCCGCCAACTACAACATCGACTGGCTCAGCTACGCCCCGACGCTCGTCGGGAACTCCGTTCCCAACAACTCCAACTTCTTTGTGGCGGGAATCGGCAACGTCAATGTCTCGTACAACATCTCGACCGACTTTGTGCATGTCCGGCAGCAGCACCCGTTCCACCAGAACGGCAATGTCTCGCTCGGCCCCGACAACTGGTCGTGGAACAATCAGGAACTCTTTGCTGCGACGCTCCTGACCGGGCCCGATCCCCTCGTTCCCGTCCCCTGGGATATCACCTTCACGTTCCCCAATACGCTTCCCGCGGGGTCGGTCTTTGTCGGCGTCGCCGGGCTCGGGCAGACCACTTCCTCCGGCGGCGGCGCGACCGTCGCGACGGTGGCGCAGAATGGAACGTTCCTGGGTGACTGGAACGGCGGCGGCAACTGGGGGCCCACGCAGTTCACGGGCGGCCCCGGCATCTTCTCGATGCAGAACTCCCTCACCGGAGCGGGCGGCGCCGATCCGCACTGGAATACGCCGCTCGGCGTGGTCCGCATCGACGACGCGGTCTCCTCTATCACCGTGCGCTTCAGCCACATCCGTGGTGACGGTGCCGGTGCGACTGTCGGGTTCATTCCCGCGCCCGGTGCGGCCGCGCTGCTCGGGCTCGCGGGCCTGACCGCTTCGCGCCGCCGCCGCTGAGTGGGCAACTCTTCTCAACTTCCTGCTTCCAGAAGGACGCCCCGTTCACTCGCTGAGCGGGGCGTTCGTCATTTGGTGCTTTGGCCCGCGAAAGGACGAACATCGGCCTTGGAATCTTGGATGTGGATCGGGTGCCAGCAGTCTCGTTGTGGAGACCAGGGTTCACTCACGCATGGCCAGAAAGTTTCTTCCGCTCGCTGCAAGATGAGTCGCCGGCCGACGCATGCTCCCTGAAACCGGAGACCGACTCGTCGAGCATCGGGCTTCGGTAGGGAGCAAGGAAGAAAGGAAGGAACACAACCCGCTGCATCCATCCGCCACGCCCAAGAGGGGCGCCCCGCCGGACTCCGGTCGGACGGGACGGGTCCTCCTGCGCCCGGGTGACGGGTGCGGCACCCCCAAATCATGCCGTGG
>CALFMQ010000296.1 GCA_937879825.1 uncultured Phycisphaerales bacterium | reverse complement strand
TGGGCGGGCAGCGCGATGACATCGGCGAGGTTGATGCTGCTGCCATCGCCGTTGGTGAGGGCGGTCAATTCGAGCAGGTCATCGTTGAGGAGCAGGTCGAGGCCGCTGGTGTAGTGATGCGGGCGGGCGGCGCGGCGGGGGATGAAGCGGCGGGCGGCGTGACGTTCGATGTGGGCGGTGGCGGATTCGAGCGCATCGATGAGGCGGGGATCGTCGGCGGTATCGGTGGGGGCGAGTGCGAGTGATGCGAAGTATGCGCCGCCGCGGCGGTCGGACTCGGGCGCTGCGGTGATGAGCGCGATGCGGCGGGCCTGGCGGACATCGGCGACGAGATAGGCGGCGTCGTCGTGTGTGAATGAAGCATCGATGAGCGAGACGCGGACGGGGGTCTGCGCTGCGGCGGGGAACGTGATTGGGAAGGAGAGTGTTGTGGATGCGCCGGGCGCGAGGTTGGGGGAGAGCGAACGCTGGGATGAGCCCGCGTCGCATGTGACGGTGGGGCGCGCGGGTGCGTCGGAGAAGTTGGTGACTTTGACGGAGACGATGGACTCGCGGCCGACGATGGGGCGCGGGGGCGAGATCTCGATATCGGAGACGGCGAGATTGCGCGGCGGCGCCTGGTCCGCGACGGAGCGGAGATCGAGCGTGACTGCTGCGGGGACGGACACGCCCTGGAAGTTGGGGGCCTGCATATCGGAGAAGACGACGATGCGGCGCGGGCGGAGGGGCTCATCTGAGGGCGCGGGGAGCGTTGCTGCGAGCGCGATGGCGCTTTGCATGTCGGCGCGCTGGAGCGTGACGGATGCTTCGCGGAGGCGCGCGGCGAGGGGCGCGGATTGATCGGTTAGGCGGGGGAGGATGGCGTGGGGGTTGAGGGATGCGAGGATGACGGCGGTGCGCGCGCCGGCGGATTGGGCGGCGTCGAGTTCTTCGAGGGCGCGGGAGCGGGCGATTTCGAAGTAGGCGCGGCCTCCGGACTGGGCGTGCGACCGGGTCATGGAGGCGCTGGCGTCGATGACGATGACGATGTCTTCGCCTTGGGCGCTGTCGATGTCGGGACTCGAGGTTGTGGACCAGACGGGTCGGTCGAAGGCGAGGGCGATGAGCGCGATGATGAGGACGCGGAGGAAGAGGAGGAAGAGATCGCGCGGGCGTTCGCGGGCGGCCTGTTCGGCGGCGGCGATCTGGACGAATCGGACGGCGGGGAAGTCGAGGGTGGGGCCGCCACGACGGGAGAGGAAGTGGGCGATGATGGGGAATGCGGCTGCGGCGGCTGCGCCGCCGAGCCAGAGCGCGGAGATCCCCGAAATGACTGCGAGGGTGGTCACTTCACTTAGTTGTACCCCTGGAGGGGGTGCGGGGGTTCGGGCTTATCCGCAAGGTTCTGCCTTGGCGCGCTGCTCGGCGGACATTTGTGCCCATTCGACGAGTTCGCGGAGCCCCTGCTCGGGTGTGGCGATGGGCTCATAGCCCAGCAGTTTGCGGGCTGCGTCGATGGAAGCGACTGAGTGCGGGACATCGCCCTTGCGCGGGGGGGCGAAGACGGGGTCGAGATCGGGGCGGCCCATGAGGGACGCGATCTGCTCGGCGAGTTGCTTGATGGAGGTCTTTGCGGCGCAGGCGATGTTGACGGCCTGGCCGGTGAGGTTGCTGGTGGAGGCGCCGGCGAGGAGGTTGGCGTAGACGGCGTTTGCGACGGGCGCGAAATCGCGCGTGAATGAGCCGTCGCCGTTGATGGTGGGGTGCTTGCCGCTGGCGATGGCGCTGATGAACGCGGGGATGACGGCGGCGTATTGGTTGTCGGCGGACTGGCGCGGGCCGAAGATATTGAAATAGCGGAGTGAGACGCCGGAGAGGGCGTATGACGCGGACCAGGCGCGGACGACGTGTTCGGCGGCGGCTTTCGACGCGGCGTAGGGGGACATGGGTTTGATGGGGGCGTCTTCGGTGATGGGGAGTTGGGATGTGTCGCCGTAGATGGCGGAGGATGAGGCGAAG
>CALFMQ010000295.1 GCA_937879825.1 uncultured Phycisphaerales bacterium | reverse complement strand
GTGCTCCTCCGGAGGTATCTGTCGCCCCAACGAGAAGCACTCGGCAGTTTGTTGATCGATCCGCCGGCCTGGCTCGATGAGCAGAGCCGCATGAACCTGCGCGAGGCCAATGACAAGTTGCTCCGGTACGTCGAGGAGATCGACGCGGCACGGGAACGGGCCATCGTGATCAAAGATGACATCACGAATCAGATCGCCGAGTCCGCGAACAAGACGCTCTACGTGTTGGCCGTCATTTCCGCCATCTTCCTCCCGCTTGGGCTATTGACCGGCCTCCTCGGTATCAACATCGGAGGCATGCCCGGGGTCGATAGCCCCTATGCGTTCTGGATCTTTTGTGGTCTCATGCTCGTCCTCCTGGCATTCGAACTGATCCTGCTCCGACGACTGAAGTGGTTCTGAGATCCCACCACCGCCAGTACGCCCGGTTCGACGCCGCCGGGCCTTCAACGGTCCTGAGTACCAGTCGCAACCTGATCCCCAGCAGCCGTTGAGTGTCCGGCCGAATATGGTGCTCCCACCAATCAGCAGCACCGCGGAAGCGCTGTATTTTAGATCCATGTCGAGAATCATCGCGATGTGGTCGGGCCCGCGCAATATTTCGACGGCCATGATGCGCGCCTGGTCCGCGCGGCCGGACACGGTCGTCTGCGATGAGCCGCTGTACGCGCTCTACCTCAAGCGGACCGGCATCGATCATCCCGGTCGGGATGAGATCATCCGAGAGTGCCCCACGGATATCGGTGCCATCGTGCGCACGTTGACAACCCCGCCGGCCCCGCCAGTATCGATCTTCTACCAGAAGCACATGTCCCACCACCTCCTTCCTGACATCGACTCCGCTTGGATCGAAGGACTGACGAACGCCTTTCTGATCCGTGCGCCCCGAGAAATGCTCACGTCGCTCTTGCGCGTCCTTCCCAACGCGGATCTCGACGCAACCGGCCTGCCCCAGCAGGTGCGGCTCTTCGACCGAGAAGCGCAGCGGCTGGGCCATGCCCCCCCGGTGATCGACGCCCGCGATACGCTGCAGGAACCGCGAGGCTTCCTCACAGCGCTCTGCAATGCCCTGGGCGTCGAGTTCTTCCCATCGATGCTCAGTTGGGAGCCCGGGCCTCGCGCCACCGATGGTGTATGGGCAAAGTACTGGTACGCCGCCGTGGAGCGGTCCACCGGATTCGCGCCCTATCAACCCAAGGATGAAGAGGTTCCGCGCCGGCATCGTGGCCTGCTCCGCGAGTGTGAGGCACTCTACGAACATCTGGCAGCGTACCGGCTCCGATCATTGAACGGATGAAATGATGCTCCAAAGAAACGATCCCCGGAACCACAACGTCATTGTCAATATCAACGGCACGCTCGCGCCGCGCGGCCAAGCGGGCGTGAGCGTATTCGACTCGTCGGTTCAGAATGGTGATGCCGTCTGGGAGGGGCTCCGAGTGTACGACGGGCGTATCTTCCGACTTCGGGAACACCTCGCCCGTCTCCGACGCTCGGCCCGGGCGCTCGCATACCAGAGCATTCCATCCGACGAAGAGATCATCCGGGAGCTCCGACGCACGCTCGAAGCGAACGCGATGCGCGACGGGGTTCACATACGACTCACTCTTTCCCGCGGCGAGAAGTACACATCCGGCCTCGACCCGCGCATCAACACGAACGGACATACGCTCATCATCGCCGCCGAGCACAAGCCGCCTGTCTACGACAAGTCCGGCATCACGCTCAAGACGGCTGCACACCGAAGGCCTCCTTCCGACGTACTCGATCAGACCATCCACTCGTGCAACCAGCTCACGTCGATCCTTGCCACGCTCGAGGCCAACGCGTCGGGCGCGGACGATGCCCTCATGCTCGACACGCGCGGCTTCGTGGCCGAGACCAACGCGACGCACCTCTTCTTCGTTCTCGACGGCGGAGTGCACACGCCCACGACAGCCGCGTGCCCCGAAGGAATCACCCGTGCGGTTGTCATCGAGTTATGCGAGCAGCACGACATCGAATGCACCGTTCGAGACATCACTCTGGCCGAGGCCTATCGGGCCGACGAAGTATTCTGCACGGGGACGATGGGCGAACTCGCTCCCGTTGTGTTTATCGACGGCCGGCCGATCGGCACGGGCAAAGCCGGACCAATCACCGTCCGCCTGACCGAGTTGTTCCGTGAGCTGACCCGCCACGAGGGGGAGCGAGTCGTGGACTGATCAGAGGCGTTGCAGTGCCCGCCTCAAGCACGGGGATCCGGTCCACCGTCCCGGACTGGGTCGATGACAATGTGCCTCTTGGGGGTCGTCGCTTCCTTATCGGGTCAGGACCCCGCGCCTCCGACGAGGCAACCCGGAAATTCGGTTTTTCCGGCCCGCATATGGCAGTACCATCGAAGGGTGGACTCCAACGGCACTCCAATGAATGGGAGCGGATTGAGTGACGAGTATGCCCCCCAAGCCCTGGGGCCGCTCTCGAACACGCTCTTCGACTCCGTCCAGGTGGAACTTCGTCACCTCGCGGGTGTGATTTTCTCGGAGCAGAAAGACTCCCACACGCTTCAGCCGACGGCGCTGGTGAATGAAGTCTGGCTGAAGCTTGCCACGGCAAGCCCGGCGCAGAACAAGGCCCATTTTCTGGCTCTGGCCGCCAAAGCGATGCGCCAGATCCTCGCCGATCACGCAAGGCGAAAGTCGCGCCAGAAGCGCGGCGGTCACGCGCTCCGAGTGACGCTCGAAGACTCGCGCTTCATGGCCGCCGGTCGCGATGTCGGTCTCGTCGAGTTCAGCGATGCGCTCGAGCAGCTCGAGTCGTTGAATCAGCGTCACGCACAGGTCGCCGAGATGCGGCTGCTGGGCTCGCTGACCGTGGAGGAGATCGCCGGGTTGCTTGAAGTCAGCGAAGGTACCGTTAAACGAGACTGGCAGGCGGCGCGGCTCTGGCTCCTCGGCGAGCTCTGCGGGTGATGACACCCGATCAGTACAACCGAATGCAAGAAGTGGTCCACGACCTCCTCAGCGTCTCTCCAGCGGAGCTCGACTCAAAGCTTCAGGAACGGTGCGGCGGGGATCGCGTGATCGAGTCCGGCGCCCGAAAGCTGATTCTGTCGTCGTGGCGACAGACAAACCTCGGCATCATGAGCGACGAAGTGATCGAGGCCGCGCGTCGGACCAAAGACGCGATGCTGGAACAATCGGTTGGTTCGCACACAGCGGGCGGCGCTCTTCCAGACTCGATCGGAGACTACCGTGTGGTCCGCGAGATCGGACGCGGCGGGATGGGCGTCGTATTCGAGTGCGAGCAGATTTCGCCGCAACGACGCGTCGCGGTAAAGGTTGTCGATGCACTTCGGAGCGCACCGATTCTCGGTGCACGCCTCGCCGCGGAGGCGCAGATTCAAGGCGGTCTCCAGCATCCCGGGATTGCCCAGGTGTTCGACGCGGGGATGGCGCAGGTCGGACGTTCGCGCAGGCCGTACTACGCGATGGAGCTGATTACCGGGCGCGCGATACACGCGTACGCACAGGATGAACAACTGACCATGCGCGAGCGCATGGAGCTGATTGCCCGAGTCGCCGACGCGATGGGGCACGCTCACGAACGGGGTGTGATTCACCGGGACCTCAAGCCGGAGAATATCCTGGTCACCGCTGAAGGTCAGCCGAAGATTCTCGACTTCGGCATCGCACGAGTGGTTGGCGATGCGGGAGTCGCGATGACAACCCTCACCCACGAAGGGCAGGTCCTTGGGACACTGGCCTATATGGCTCCCGAGCAGCTTGAGGGCGCACCCGATGCCATCACGACCGCGGCCGATGTGTACGGATTGGGCGCTATTACCTACGAGCTCCTGGCCGGATTCCCCCCGCTTCAACTCGCCGGCATGTCGATCGCCTCGGCGATACGGGCGATCGAACGGGAAGATCCGCGGGCGCTTCATTTCATAACGAAGTCGGTTGACCGAGATGTCGAGACCATCGTGATGAAGTGCCTCAGCCGAGAGCCCGACCGGCGATATCCCAACGCCGGAGCGCTGGCGGACGATATCCGGCGGTACCTGTCGGATCGTCCGATTCTCTCCAGGCCCCCGAGTCGGAGTTACAGGGCGGGGAAGTTCATCAAGCGGAACAAACTTCTGGTAAGTGGCGTCGCCGCGACAACGCTGGCGCTCACGGCCGGGCTGATTGCGTCGAGCATCTTTGCGGTCGGGCAACGCAAGGCGCGGATCGAGGCCACCGAACAGGGTTCGATCGCACGACGCAATGAGCTTGAGGCGATACGCGGAGTGCTCTCCGGTGCCACGATGCTCAATGAAGGCGGGCGTCGGTGGGAGGCCGTCCGCCTCTTGCAGTCAATCGCACCCGAAAGCCGCGCTTGGGAGTGGAAACACCTATCGCTGCCGCTCCTCTGGAATGTCGAGGGCCACCGCAGCCGCAGCGCGCTCGAGCAGGGGATCGGCGGCGATGAGATGCGTTTCCTCACATCCATGGAACTGCTTCAGTACTCGACGAGCCCTCCGCGACTGTGGAACAAGAATGTCATGGAGGCAGTACCCTCCGAAATTCTTATCAATACAGGGCGACTGCAGAGAACTGTCACTTGGGCTGGAGCAACGGAAGACGAGACCGGCGTTCAACTGGATGACGGGCGTATCGGCGCGCTCAATGTCAGAACGGGTGCGTTCACCAAATGGCACGATGCCGTCGCACTGGGCGATCCTCCTTTCGCTACCCAGAATCTTCATGCGGGGCATGATCCGTCGCTCATCGTCCGCCGGTCCGGATCTGTGATACAGGTCTTCCGTGATGGACATCAGATCTATCGGGACGACACCGGGTATCCCCCCGAGGGAATGAACTGGAACGCGCCGATCTTCGACCAAAAAGACCGCTG
>CALFMQ010000294.1 GCA_937879825.1 uncultured Phycisphaerales bacterium | reverse complement strand
CCCGATCCACCGGGATATCCCCCGGGTCGCCGAGATCCTCCGGGCGGAACATGAACACCACAGCATCCGGCTTCGCGTCCAGAATCGCCGGCAGCAGCACGCTCAGCCCCGTCGGATTGATCCCGTTGAGCCCGATGTTCTGCGCATGCCAACCCGCCGACGCACCCTCAACAACCCCCGCATCGATCCCCTCGATCGTGAGCGAGTCCCCCAGGAACACCGCCACAGGCCGCTCGCCCAATCCCTCACGCGCGTGGTCCGCGATCGCCACCACCCGCTGAAGATCAGGCCCAAGCCCCATCCGCGGCAGCACGACTCGGTCCGTAATCAGATACGCCGCCAACGCCCCCAGCGCCGGAAACACCATCGCCCACGCGATAACCATCGCCGCCGACCCCGGCCCGCGATGCGCGCTCCCGCCCCCGCTCTCTGATGTGCCGTCGGTCTGGCCCATGGGCTGCGTAGCGTATCGGCTCAATCACCCCGACGAGTTTCGCGGCACTTCCGTTCGTATTCGGTTCAGCACCGCCCGAATCTCGCCGAATCTGACCCGATCTTGACGCGCCCGCACGCGTCCTCGCGGGCCGCCCTGCTAGCATGGTCCCCCCGTCTGAGCCGTCCATCCCGACCTCAACCGCCGGATCGCCCCCGGCGCAAAACCGCCGGAACACCGACTCACCGCGGGCGTACCAATCTCGGAAGGACCGACTCCTTGGGAACCATCAAACGCATCCTCGTCACCGGCGGCGCCGGGTTCCTCGGCTCGCACCTCTGCGAGCGCCTCGTCGAGCAGGGGCACGATGTCATCTGCCTCGACAACTTCTTCACCTCCCAGAAGTCCAACGTCGCCCACCTCCTCGAAAAGCCCAACTTCGAACTCATCCGCCACGATGTCACGCACCCCGTCTGGCTCGAAGTCGATGAGGTCTACAACATGGCCTGCCCCGCCGCGCCGGGCCATTACCAGTACAACCCCATCAAGACCATGAAGACCTCCGTCCTCGGCGCGATCAATGTGCTGGGCATGGCCAAGCGCTGCAACGCCAAGGTCCTCCAGGCATCGACCTCCGAGATCTACGGCGATCCCGAGGTCCACCCCCAGCCCGAGTCCTATCGCGGCTCCGTCAACACCCTCGGCCCCCGCGCCTGCTACGACGAAGGCAAGCGCGCCGCCGAAACGCTCTTCATGGACTACCACCGCCAGAACGGCGTCAACATCCGAATCGTGCGCATCTTCAACACCTTCGGCCCCCGCATGCACCCCTACGACGGCCGCGTCGTCTCCAACTTCATCCGCCAGGCGCTCAAAGGCGAGGACATCACGCTCTACGGCGACGGCTCCCAGACCCGGTCCTTCTGCTACCGCGACGACCTCGTCGAGGGCATCATCCGGCTCATGAACGCCCCCGACGATGTGATCGGACCCATCAACATCGGGAGCCCCGGCGAAACCACCGTCAAGCAACTCGCCGAACTCATCATCGAACTCACCGGCTCCAAATCCAGAACCCGAAACCTGCCACTCCCCGCCGACGACCCCAAACGCCGCGAGCCCGATATCACGCTCGCCAAAAAGCACCTCAACTGGCAGCCGACAACCCCCGTCCGCGAGGGCTTACGCAAAACCGTCGAGTGGTTCCGGTCGATCGATATGGAGTCATACCGGGCACCCACGCCCAACTATTAACAGAACACCCCGCGCCCCCTCCGGGCGAAATCCCCCGAGCGGGCCTTATCGAAGGAGAGATCAACAATGCGACTGACCATGGTGGGCACCGGATATGTAGGCCTCGTCACAGGCGTCTGCTTCTCCAACACAGGCAACGATGTCATCTGCGCCGACATCGACAAGCGCAAGATCGATGTCCTGAACAAGGGCGGCTGCCCCATCTACGAGCCGGGCCTGACCGAGCTCATGGAGAAGAATGTCAAGGCCGGCCGCCTCGAGTTCACCACCGATTGCGAGAACGCCTACCGCGATGCGCAGATGATCTTCATCTGCGTCGGCACACCCACCGGCAAGGACGGCAACCCCAACCTCCAGTATGTCTGGGACGCCTCCGACGCCATCGGACGCGTCATCAAAGACCTCGGCCCCAACCAGGAGCCCAAGGTCATCGTCATGAAGTCCACCGTGCCCGTCGGCACCACGCTCAAGGTCAAGGAACGCATCAAGAAGATCGTCGGCAACCTCCCCTTCTCCGTCGCCGACAACCCCGAGTTCCTCAAAGAAGGCGCCGCCATCAACGACTTCAACTACCCCGACCGCGTGGTCTGCGGCGTTGAAGACGAGCGCACCGGCGACATGATGCGCGAGCTCTACGAGCCATTCGTCCGTCAGGGCAACCCCATCTACATCATGGATGTCCTCTCCGCCGAGATGGTCAAATACTGCGCCAACAACTTCCTCGCCACCAAGATCTCCTTCATCAACGAGATGGCCGCGCTCTGCGAGCACTTCGGCGCCAACATCAACCAGGTCCGCGAGGGCATGTGCTCCGACTCACGCATCGGCAAGCACTTCCTCTACCCAGGGCTCGGCTACGGCGGCTCCTGCTTCCCCAAGGACACCCTCGCCTGCATGAGCATGGGCGAAGAGGCCGGCATGGAGATGCAGCTCTCCACCGCCGTCCACGAAGTCAACCAGCGCCAGCGCACGCGCTTCTTCAAGAAAATCCAGGACCACTTCGCGTCCGAAGGCGGCCTGAAAGGCAAGACCATCGCCTTCTGGGGCATGGCCTTCAAGCCCCGCACCGATGACATCCGCGAAGCGCCCGCCATCACACTCATGGAGATGGTCAACGCCCAGGGCGGCAAGTGCCGCGGCTTCGACCCCGTCGCCGCCAACAACATCCGCCACGACCATCCCAAGCTCGTCGAGGTCGTCGACAACATGTACGAAACCATCCGCGGCGCCGACGCCGTCGTCATCTGCACCGACTGGGATGAGTTCAAGCAGCCCGACTTCGACCGCATGAAGGCCCTGCTCAACGCACCCGTCGTCTTCGACGGCCGCAACCTCTACAAGCGCGACATGATGGCCAAGCACGGCTTCGTCTACCACTCCGTCGGCCGCGCTCCCGTCCTCCAGGCGCAGGTCTCGCACTAAG
>CALFMQ010000293.1 GCA_937879825.1 uncultured Phycisphaerales bacterium | reverse complement strand
GCGAAAAGTTGCTCCAGATGCGCGACATAAAACCTGCCCGAAGAGTTCGCCTCTCGCAGCGCCCCGCGGATGTTGATCCGCTTCAACCCCTCAGGCGAACCACCGCGCATAAGTTCGAACGCGCCCGGCGCGAAGAACTCCACCCGCCGCCCTTCGATCGTCTCGACGCGCTCCGCGCCGCCCCGCACATCCACCCCCCACTCGTACTCGTGATCCCGCGAAGGCCGCTCTCTTCTCGGCGGCACAAACGACGCCGACCCCCGATACAGCAGCACCTGCTCCGTCACATCCTGAAACGCCCGCGCCCCCTTGAGAACCCGGTCCTCGTGCCGCACCCTGACGGTCAGCGCCGTCAGAAAGTTCGCCCGCCCGAACGCCTCATCGCACAACAGTTTCAACTCGCTCCCGTACGCCTCGTTGATGCTGAAAGCCGCAGCACCCGTCGGCGCGACAAGCCGCGCCATCAGCGCCAGCCGATCACGCATCATCGTCAGCCACGCCGCGGGCGAAAACCGATCCCGGTACCGGAACAACCGCTCCCCCGAGTTGTACGGCGGGTCCGCGTAGACCAGATCAACCTTCCCCTCCAGCTCATCCATCAGCCACCGCATCGCCGCCAGGTTGTCCGAGTCAATCATCATCGAAGCGCGATCGGTGTCATCCCCCGCGATCATCCGCGACGCCGCAACCCCCGGCACCCGCACAAACCGCGCATACCGCTCCCGCTCGATCGCAGCCAGCGCCCCGAGTTCATCCCCCACCACATCGCTGATGCGCTCGATCCGCGCATCGACATCTGGCGTGATGTACCGCTCCTCCTCCCCCACCGGCGCATACACCCGCGACATCCCCTCCCACACCAGCCGATGCCCGCCCTTCCCAATCACCGAAACATCGTCGTCCATCAGCGCCGAAGCCACCCGCAAAAGGTCCGCGTCGCTCAGCCGCTCCGCCAGCCCACGCACCGCCTCCAGCGCGCGTGCGTGTTCATCGACCGTCTCATCCAGAAAAAAGTGCGCCCGCACCCGCCCGACGATCGCGTGCTCCCTCGCCGCAACACCCCCGCCCATCACGACGCCTCCGCCTGCGCACGGGTAACTTCCGTCGGCACCTTCCATAAGTCGCGCGACGCCGCGAACGCAATAGCCCGCAGCGTCCGTTGCCGCTGCCACTCCGTGGGCGTCACGATCGGCGCCCGCTTGTGAATCGTCACGGGCAAGGGCCGCTCCGCATAATCGAACCAGTCCCGCGCATCGTCCCGCTCCAGCGCGCGGGGATCAGCACCGAGCAGCCCCCATCCCAAAGGCACATCCCTCGGCGCAAGCGTCGACGCCGGCGCGATCACATACAACCGGTCCGCCAGCCGCCGATGCGCCAGCGTCGAGAACTTCGCGTGACCGTGAATCCGCTTGGACACATCCGCCAACTCCCGCAGCACCCGCTGGTACACGGTCGATCGGCTGTTCCCGAAGTCCCACGACTCCATCTCTTCAAACAAGAACGAACCGCTCTGCTGCAACTCCGGCTCCCGCTCCCGCAAATGCCCCCGCTCGAACTCCCGCCGCCGCACCTCCAGCGCATCCCGCTTGGCCAGCAGCACCGGCAGGTCGTGCCGCTCGCGCAGGAAGTCCGACCGCACAAACTTGCACTCGATCACCGCCGTGCACCGCACGCGCTTCTCGCGTGCCGCCGGCTTCCACGTAAAGAGCGGCGCGCTGCTCGGCTCACCCCCCGCGTGCCCCTCGTAATACCCGGCGATATCCACCAGCGCCCTCGATCCGGGCAGCCGCGTCTCCGGGGCGACCGCGCGGAATCCATTGCGGCGCAGGAACGCCGCGGCCAGCAACTTCAATCGGCGGTGCCCGTTGGACTCCACGCTTCCCTCCGTGGGGTGGAGAAAGATCGCCCGACAGAACCCGAAAGACTACAATACGGACGCCGCCGAGACGCGCGCAATCTCACGCAACGCACACATTCGGAGTGGATGGATATGACTAAGCCGAGACCCTTCCTGGTCGGCATGCTCTGCGGCTCGATGACCCTCTCGCCCGTCTCGTGGGCCATGGCCCAGCAACCCGCCGAAGCGACCGACGCCATCGTCGTGCAGTCGGGCGGCATCGACGCGCTGCTCGTGGACAAGAAAGACGCCGGACTCAAGCGCGCCCTGATGATGCTCGACGACCGGCTCTTGGAACTCCCCGCCGAACTCCAGGAGGACGACATGCCCGCCGGCATGATCAAGATGGTCTGGGACCACCTGATCAGCCCGATGTCGCTCCGCTTCGGCATGGACGAGAACCCCGCCGAGGGCGCCATGCCCTTCCACGCGCAACTCATCGTCAACACCATCGAGGCCGGGCAGCCCCGCTCCACTGCAGGAATGCTCGCGTCCATACTTGAGCAGCAAGGCGCCGAATGGAGCCCGCCCGCCGGCGGCATCCAGACCACCGAAGCGCCCTTCGGCAAGATGTTGCTCGGCGCAACCGAGATCAACGGCAAGGAGTCCTTCGTCGTCGGCGTCAACGCGCTCAACCTCAACGCGCCCGCGCTCGATGTCTCTTCGCTCCTGCCAAAGGGCGTCGCGCCGGGCTTCGCCGTGCACGCCGATATGAAGCAACTCACGCCCCTCATGGAAATGGCCTTCGAGGGCAACCCCGACATGGCCATGTTCCGCGACATGATGGAGTCGTCCGGCATCATGGGCGAGAACGCCATGACGATGGACATGGCCATCGGCCACGGCGCCGATCGCACCTACGGCGGCCTGTTGATGCGCAACTACGCCAAGGCCGGCACCAACTGGGGCGCATTGCCCGGCAAGAACATCCCCGCCTCCTTCCTCCGCGTCATCCCCGCCGACGCCACGTACGCCCAGGCCGGAATGTACGACTGGTCCAAACTCCCCGAGATGCTCCGCATGTTCGCCGAGCAGGCCGGCGAGGAGCAGGACCCCTTCGAGATCATGGCCGAGGAACTCGGCTTCAACCCCGACACCGACCTCATCGCGCACCTGGGTGACCACTACACCATCTACCAGTCAGACACCACCGGCGGCGGCGGCCTCCTCTCCATGGTCGCCGTGATGTCCCTCAAAGACCCCGCCGCATTCGCTCGCACCCACAACATGATCAAGACCAAGATCAACCAACTCGGCGCACGCGAAGGCCGCGGCTACGTGAAGATCAACTCGTGGAGCGAAGGCGGCATCGACGCGTTCACACTCATGACGCCCGGCCTCCCGCTCCCCGTCGAGATCTCGTGGGCCATCGTCGGCAACTATGTCGTCGCCGGCGCCTCGCCCACCGCGCTCTGGAGCGCCGCAAGCCAACTCCGCGACCCCAAGTCCTCCATCCTCGACAACAAGAAGATCGTCGAGATGGCGGGCGGCCGCCTCGATAATGTCATGGCCTTCGAGTTCGTCGATACGCCCCGCCACGCCCGCCAGGGCTACGGCGTCGCGCAGGCGCTCGCCTCCGTGATCGCCAACGCCGTCCGCTCACCCTCCGACCCCTCCCGCGACCCCGGCCCCATCATGATGCCCTTCAACGAGTTCGTGAAGGACATCCAGCCCATGGTCGTCACCGGACGCTGGCAGGGCGAAGACCTCATGTACGCATGGCAAGGCGACCGCTCCATGATGGTCAACATCGCCGGCGCCGGCGGCGCGATGGGCGGGCTCATGGGCATCGCTGTCGCCGCCGGGATGGTCGGAGCGCTGCTCCCCGCATTGGCTAAGGCGCGGGAGTCCGCCAAGCAGGTCAAAAGCTCCACGCAGGCGAGGAGTGTCGCGATGGGTGTCGCCGTCTGGTGCGCCGACCACAACGACAAACTCCCGGACTCGCTGGACACACTCTTAAACAACGACCTGATCACCGCCGACATGCTCGTCTCGCCCTTCGGCCCCGCATGGGACGGCGCCGGCGACTTCGGGTACCGCACCGACCTGGCAGGCACATCGATGGCGTCGATCCAGCATCCCAGCCAGACAATCATCGCCATCGACCGCGCGATGCTCCTCAATCAGGGCGACACTTCCGTCGCATTTCTCGACGGGCATGTCGAGTACCTCAGTTCCTACGAACTCTCAGAGTATCTGGAGATGGACTGGAACCAGGGCGGCATCGACTCCCTCGGCATCCCCGACTGGATGAGGCCATAGCCCCCATTTGCTGACCCTCGCCATCACACCTTTCGATCTCACAACGCGGTCACGCTCGGCCGCGTTGTCTCTTTTGCTCGCCGACACCGTCGCCGCCCTCTCCCCCGCCGACCTCGGCGAGTCCGATTCAGCTGGGGAGAGCGAAATCCATGCTGTCTCCCTCACCGAGTTCGCCCACGCATGGTCATGGACACGCGGCCTCTGGCACGAGGGCATCCTCGATGACACCCTAAGTGCCGCTATCGCAGAGCAAGCCCACCGCGCCTGGGAGCGTCTCAGCGCCGGCCCCCTCGCCGCCGCCTCACGCAAACCCGCACGCGCGCAGGCCACCGCACCGCCCGTCCTCGACGCCGCGCGCCTCATCCGTTCGCTGGCAAGCCAGAGCGACCCCTCCGTCCGTCTCGCCGTCGAGGCCGCAACCATGCGCGCCTGCGCCGATCATCCGACCGCATTCGTCCGCGACGCCGGAGACGCCCTGCTCGACCGCCTCATCGAACGCTCGACGCAACCCATGGCGCGCCTCACGCTGCCCATCCCCGACGCACTCGACGACGATGTCATCATCGAACTCCGCCGACTCCTCGAAGCGTCACTCGCCCCGCTCCGCACCGCGCTGGAAGAAGTCATCGCCGCCTGCTACGCCGGCGCGCTCCCGGAGCCAGTCCGCGAAGTCTGCGCCCGCCGCGTCGCGCCCCTCGCCGACGCACTCGTGCGCGAGGCCGTATCCATCGAAACAGCGCTGAGCGACACGTCCATGCGCGCCGTCTCCCTCCGCATCGGCATCGCTCCCAGCGATATCGCGCTCCGCGCCGCCGAGGCCGCCCTCCGCGGGCGGCAGGAACACCGCCCCGCCGCGCTCGCTGCCGACGCCCATCGCGCCGTGGTCCTGAGCGTGAAAGCCCTCGCCTGGGACGCCGCCTCGATCTGAGTGCCAACCCCCCTGCCGCACACGCCCGATATTTGGAAACAACCCCCATTGTTCGGCGTCTGACCGTGATTGCCGATGCAATCAGAGCATCAACGGGTACCCTGTGATCGTGGTGCACCGGTCCAGACGGATAACGCCCGGCCCAAGGAGATCGATGATGCGTTGGAAGTTCGCCCCCGTATTGGCAGCCATCGCCCTGAGCACTCAGTCCATGGCCGCGGACCAGATCATCGAGATCAACATCCGCGACGCGGGCGAACTCATCACCGCGCTCCAGCACGGCGAACCCATGGCCTGCCGGCCCGGGCTCGGGCTCCAGCAGTTCATCGTCACCTCCGAGGAGCGCGACGAACTCCAGGCGCTCGGACTCAAGATCGAAACCGTCGTCGAGAACCTCGACGAATGGCTCGACGCCGAGCGCGAGGCGCGCCAGGCCGCCCAGATCGCCAACGGCGGCGCCTTCCACCAGTCCTACCACGACTACCCCGCGATCGAGGCCTACCTCGACACGCTGGTAGCCGTGAATCCGACTATCGCAACAAAGGTCCCGATCGGTTCGACGATCGAAGGTCGCACGATGTACGCCATCCGCATCATCTCGGGCACGCCCGGCACCAAGCCCGCCGTCGGTATCACCGCGATGCAGCACGCACGCGAATGGGCCGCCGGCGCCAGCGCACTCTGGATCGCAGAGCAACTCATCGAGGGTTACGGCGTCGACTCCGAAATCACCGCGCTCGTCGATAGTCTCGACTGGCACATCATCCCCGTGAGCAACCCCGACGGCTATCAGTGGACGCACACCGACTTCCGCCTCTGGCGCAAGAACCGGCGCATCAACCAGAACCTCACCCTCGGCGTCGATCTCAACCGCAACTGGGGATACGAATGGGGCGGCGGCCCTCCCGGATCCTCCGACACCACGCCCTCCAGCGATATCTTCCGCGGCACATCCGCCTTCTCCGAACCCGAGAACTGCAACGTCCGCGACTACATGCAGACCGTCCCCATGCTCCGCGGCACCATCGATCTGCACACCTATTCGCAGCTGATCCTCGGCGCGTGGGCTTACGACGACACCATCGTCCCCCCGCGCGAGCAGGAACTCCGACTCGTGCAGGAAGACATGGAAGCGACGATGAACGCCACCAACGGCGTCATCTATCAGGCCGGCCTGGGTGTCGACCAACTGCTCTATACCGCCGACGGCACGAACCCCGACTGGATGTTCGGCGTCCTCGGCGCCCAGTCATGGACCTACGAACTCCGCGACACCGGGCTGTTCGGCTTCGAACTCCCCGCCAATCAGATCATCCCCACCGCGACCGAGGCCTTCGCCGGCATCAAGCGCCTCGCCTACTGGGCGCTCCAGGGCGGCGCGGTCTCCATCGACACACCAATCGCACTCGCCAGCGACACGCAGGCGACACCCGTCCGCGCCGATGTCATCCCGATGCACCTCAACACCGTGTCCGCAGCAACGCTCTACTACCGTTTCGATAACGGCGCGTTCAACACCGTCGCGATGAACGATGTCGGCGCCGGCGAGTACGAGGGCTCCATCCCCGCCGGGCCGTGCGGCGCCACGGTCGAGTACTACGCCGAGGCGTCATTCTCCGACGGCTCCACCAAGACCTTCCCCGAGGGCGCGCCCGGTTCGGCCCTCAGCGCGGCGGTCGCGCCCGTCACTACCGTCCTCTCCGACAACTTCCAGTCCGACCTCGGCTGGACATCGCAGGTCAACGGCGCATCTTCCGGCCAGTGGCAACGCGGCGTGCCCGTCAACGATCCCTCATGGGCCTACGACCCCGCCACCGACGGCGACGGCTCCGGATCGTGCTACCTCACACAGAACACCGCCGGCAACACCGATGTCGACGGCGGCTCCGTAGCGCTCATCTCGCCCGCGCTCGACCTCTCCGCGGGCGGCGCTTCCATCGAGTACCTCTACTACCTCAACCTCACCGATCAGTCCGGCATCGACATGCTCCGGATCGAAGTAAGCTCCAACGGCGCCGCCGGCCCGTGGACGCAGGTCGCCTCGCACACCACAAGCTCGCTCAACTGGCGTTCCGGCGCGATCACGCAGGCCATGCTCGACGGCGCGGGCGTCTCGCCCACCGCCGACATGCGCGTCCGCTTCACCGCCAACGACTCCGACCCGCAGTCCATCGTCGAGGCGGGCGTCGACGCCGTCATGGTCCGCCTCGCCGGCGAGTGCCCGACGCCCAACTGCCCCGGCGATGTTGATGGCAACCTGATGGTCGATGTCGACGACCTCAACGATGTGCTCGGCGCATGGCAGACCATGCCGACACCCGGCACCGGCGCCGACCTCACCGGCGACGGCGTCGTCAACGTCGATGATCTCAACCTCGTGCTCGGAGCGTGGGGCCAGTCCTGCTGAGTCAGCCGCGCGGAGCGGGCGATACCGAGAACTCATGCTCGAGATATCGCGCGATGTAATCCGGGATGCTCGAGGCGTGCGGGATGGCGGGATTGCTCGTCATCCCCATCGGCTCGAAGTTCATCCCCTTGAACCGCATCACCGCCTCGTCCACCGTCAGGCCCAACTGCATCGCGATCGAGAACGCCCGGCAGAACGCCTGGCACAGCCCCGACACCGTAGAGCCCTCCTTGGCGATCTTCAGAAAGATCTCGCCGGGACGCCCGTCCGGGTACAGCCCGACGGTCAGGTACCCCTCATGCCCGCCCACCGTGAACTTATGCGTGATCGACTCACGCGTAGCGGGAAGCGGACGCCGATTGGGGTTCATCGTCATGGCTTCGATCATGTGGGCCTCGCAAAGAAAAGGCAAACACCCACCAGCCGCTCCCGGGGCCGGCGGATCGCACCCCATCTATCGGCGAACCCCGCTCCGCCCGGTTAGAAAACAAACGGCGCAAACCCCAGCGCAGCCACCATCCGGTCCGCACCCACCGCAACGCCTCCGAGCAGCACCACCACCGCCGCCCACCGCGCGCCGGCCGTCCCCGGCCGCAGCAACAGCGCCGCGCCCGCGCAAGCGATCAGCACCAGCGCCTCCGGCGCGAACCGACCCAGCCCGATCATCGGCCGCGCCGACGCCACCGACTGCGCCATCACCTCAAAGTGCTCCGTGAAACCGGCCGGATGAAAGAGCCGGTAGTTCTCCGCAGCACGAAGAACAACCGCACCCACCGCCCCGCCACCGAGCGACACGACCATCGCCGTGACGATGCCCGCCGCGCCCTGCCCGAACGCATCAACCCCGCGCTCCGCCCGACCGCCGATACCCGCAAAGATCAGCAAGATCGCCAGCACCATTCGCACCGGATACACCCCGCCGGTCAGCAGCGCCCCCCACACGCCGCCCGCGATCACCGCGCCCATCACCAGCACGATCGGGCGCCAACTCGCGTCCGCACCGTGCCGCCCGCGATCCGCAACCAGCAGCAGCACCGCGCCCGAAGCCAGGAGAATCTGCGCATCCACCAGCGAGAGCCGCCCCGCCACCGCCACCAGCATCAGGATCACACCCGCGCCCATCGCCGCCATCGCGGGCCCGCGCAACCGCACGGGCTCCCCCTCCGTCCACATCGCCCGACTCGTCGCATGCACGAGCAACACAAGCGGCAGCGAAATGCCCAAAAAATCCGCGAGCCGGTCGCCCCGCTCCTCCCCCAGCGAATACAGCGCCGCCGCGCCGATCCCCAGCACCAGCGCCACGCACGCACCGCGCGAAAGCGCCCCGATACCCGGTGCACCCCGCCGCGCGAGCCACGCGACAACAACCAACGACGCCACCGCCAGAACCATGAGCGCACCGTTCATCGCCCCAGAGTGTATCGGGGCACCAATCACGCCGACGCGAACGCAAGCAGATCGTCGAGCGTGTGGTCGCGCCGCATCACCGACCTCCGATCGCGCCGACCGCGCCGTTCGGTGAAGCGCTGCACCATCGCGAACCGCCACGCCGTCGGCACGCACCGCAACCAAGGTGCACCATTCCGCGCAAGCAGGTCGTCCCCCGGCGAACGGATCACACGCGCCGAGCCCGGATCACCCTGACGCCCCGCCCGGCCGAACAACTGCCGGTCGATCCGCCGCGACACCTGGTGCCCCAGCGCGATCACGTGCAGCCCCCCCGCCTCCCGCGCCGCCTCATCCAGCACGATGTCCGTCCCGCGACCCGCCATGTTCGTCGCGATCGTGATCGCCCCCGATCGCCCCGCCCGCGCGATGATCGACGCCTCCTCCGCGTGCCGAACGGCGTTCAGCACCGGCGCTCCCACACCGAGCGCCGATAGCCGCCCCGCCAGCGCCTCCGACGCATCAACCGTCGTCGTCGCGATCAGCACGGGCCGCCCGATCCGGCCCATCGCGACCGCCTCCCGCGCCGCCGCCTCCATCGCCTCCTCGCGGCTCCCGCAAGTGTGCGCACGCAACTCGCGCCGAATCACCGGCCGGTGCGTCGGGATCACCGCCGTGCGAAGCCAATACACATTCCACAACTCCCCCGCGCACTGCCGCGCCGTCCCCGTCATGCCCGACAACCGCGGATAAAGACAGAAAAACCGCTGGAACGAAATACTCGCCAGCGTGTCGTCCGACGGCCTAACCTCCACCCCCTCCTTCGCCTCGATCGCCTCGTGCAGCCCGTCCCGCCACCTCCGATCAGGCGAAATCCGTCCCGTGCGCTCATCAACAATCAGCACCCGACCATCGACAACCGCGTAATCCGCGTCACGATGGTGCAGGTGATGCGCCCGCAGCGCCGCCGCAACCAACTCCCGCGCCCGCCGCATCGGCAGGCGGCTCCCATCCAGCCGGCTCCCGATCACCCCCTCCGACGCATCCGTCAGCCGGACCTCTCGCCTCGGGCGGTCCACCCGGAAGTGCTCGCCGACCACCAGCGAACGCGCCACATCGTCCGCAACACGAATCCACGCCGCCTCATCGCGCGACACCGACGGCGCCGCCAGAATCAGCGGCGTCGCGGCCTCGTCGATCAACACGAAGTCCGCCTCATCAACAATCGCCTCCGCCAGCGGACGCATCACGCCACGCGACGCATCCAGACGATCCCGCAGGAAATCCCCCGCCAGTTCCCGCGCCGTCGCATAAGTCACGTCCGCCCGGTACGCCGCAGCCCGCTCCCGCGCCGACATCGCCTCCGTCACACATCCCACCGTCAAGCCGAGCCGAGCGAAGATCGGCGCGTTCGCCCGAGCATCCCGCATCGCCAGGTAATCATTCGCCGTCACGATGTGGCACCCGCGCCCGCGCCACCCCGCGAGCACCGCCGGCAGAATCGCCGCGAACGTCTTGCCCTCGCCCGTCGCCAGTTCCGCCACCGCTCCCCCCATCATCGCAAGCCCCGCCGCGATCTGCGCCGTGTGCAGCGTCAGCCCCGTCTCGCGCCGGATGCATTCCGTCACCAGCGCGAAAGACTCCCGAGCCGTCGCCGCATCCTCACGCCGACACCGCGCAGCACCCCGCAGCGCCTCGGCCCGCAGCTCAAGGTCATTGTCAGCCGCCGAAGCCAGCGACCCGCATCGCTCGAGGACCGCCCCCGCCTCGCGCATCAATGCCCCGGCGCCGACACGCCGCCGGATGCGCCCCAAAACCGCGTGCGCCCACCCATCAGCGCCGTGGTGCGTCGCCTTCCGCTGGGGCGACGCCAACGCGCCCGGTATCGAACCGGCGAGCGCCGTCACGGCTCCTCCCCACTTCCCCGTGCCGGTTCCGCCCGCGTGGCGCGTTGCAGCATCTGCCGCGCCGCCCGGACAACCTGCGTCAGAATCGGCTTCGGCGCCGCCTCGAACCGCACGCTCACGCGCTGCCCCACCCGGAGCGGCGTCGATGGATCCAGCCCGATCAGGACCTCGAACGGCTCATCCGCGTCCTCGCCGGCGCGCTGCACACCCGATCGCTCCGCGA
>CALFMQ010000292.1 GCA_937879825.1 uncultured Phycisphaerales bacterium | reverse complement strand
GGTTCCCCGTTCTCCGTCATCGGGCGGAGACTCGGCTGCACGGGTGGATTGTACCCGGAACGTAAGTCAAGCGGCTTCGCCCGGGACTCGTTGAGATTCATCGTCCGTCCGCGGCAATCAATCCCCGGCTCGCGCCGGGGGCTCGCCCGGACCTGCTCATCCAGATACGACTGATTCCGTATCATGCTGGCTCTGCACATGACCACCACGGACGGGAGCACGACTTCATGAAGGTTCACGAGTATCAGGCGCGGCAGATTCTGGCGGATGCGGGTGTGGCGGTTCCCTCGGCGGAGGTGATTACCGACGCGGGGGCTGCGGCGAGCGCGTACAAGAAGGTCGTGACGGAGGCGGGGCTGGGCGAAGGCGGGCTGGCGGTGGTGAAGGCACAGGTGCACGCTGGGGGCCGCGGCAAGGCGGGGTTCGTGAAACTCGTGAAGTCCGCGAAGGAGGCGGAGGACGCGGCGCGGTTCATGCTGAGCAACCGGATGGTGTCGGTGCAGACGGGCGCTGAGGGGATCGCGGTAAAGAAGCTGCTGATCGCGGCGGGGGTTGATATCGCCAGGGAGTATTACCTGGCGATCACGACGGACCGGGCTACAAGAAGGAACATTCTGATCGCGTCGAGCGAGGGCGGGGTCGAGATCGAGGAGGTTGCGCACAAGAACCCGGACGCGATTCTGAAGGAGCCGATCCATCCGCTGCTGGGGCTGCAGGGTCATCAGGCGCGGCGGCTGGCGTTCGATCTCGGGTTCAAGGGGAAGCAGGTCAATCAGGCCGCCAAGACGATGATGGCGCTGGCGAAGGTGTACGAGGAGAAGGACTGCTCGCTTGCTGAGATCAATCCGCTGATCGTGACCAAGCCCACGAAGGAGCACCCGGACGGGCAGGTTCTGGCGATCGATGCCAAGTTCAACTTCGACGACAACGCGCTGTTCCGCCACAAGGATGTGCAGTCGCTGTTTGATCCGTCGGAGGAGAACGCGAATGAGCTGCGGGCGAAGGAGTACGAGTTGTCGTACATCCAGCTGTCGGGCGAGATCGGTTGCCTGGTGAATGGGGCGGGGCTGGCGATGGCGACGATGGACATCATCAAGCACGAAGGGGGAGAGCCGGCGAACTTCCTGGATGTGGGCGGCGGCGCCTCTGAGGAGGCGGTGACGGAGGGGTTCCGGATCATTCTGTCGGACAAGAGCGTGAAGGGCGTGCTGGTGAACATTTTCGGCGGGATCATGCGCTGCGATGTGATCGCGCAGGCGGTGGTGAACGCGGCGCGGGAGGTGGGGTTCAAGGTGCCGCTAGTGGTGCGCCTCGAGGGCACGAATGTGGAGGCGGGGCGGAAGATCCTGGAGGGGGCGAAGTCGGAGATGCCTACGATGCAGTCGGCGACCGATCTGGGTGATGCTGCGCGGAAGGTCGTGGCGGCGGTGGGGTAAGGACGGAGGGCTCGCTATGAAGCGGATGATGTTGGCCGGCGCGATGATGATGCTGGGCGGGTTGTCGGTGCGCGCCGGTGCGCAGATGGACGATCCGAAGTTCGTGCCGCGTGAGGAGCCGGTGGTTGAGGTGCCGGCGGAGGAAGTGAAGTCGGTGCCGCTGACGGCGCTGCTGCGGGTTGATGACGAGTTCGCGTATCGAGCGGAGTCGGTGGTGCGGCAGCGGGTCACGACGCCGGCGGGTGTGGCGCTGGAGAGCGTGAACGAGTCGGACGCGGAGTTTGTGTTCCGGGTGGTTGCGGTGACGGACGCGGGGGCCGATGTTGAGATGCGGTACGCGCGGCTGCGCGTGTCGGTGACGGGGAGCGGCGCGGCGGTGGGGGGGATGGAGTTCGACTCTGATGAGTCGCGTGAGGATGAGGAGGGGAACCTGCTTGCGATGTCGCTGCGGCCGATCGTGGAGGGCGTGATGACGGTCGTGCTCGATGCGCGGATGGAGGTGAAGGAGGTGCGCGGGCTGGCGGGACTGATTCCGGAGGGCGGGAAATCGCTGATTACGGAGGAGTCGATCATCTCGACGGTGACGCCGGTGTTCGCGCTGCGGGGTGAGCCGGGCGAGGCGCGGGTGGGGGAGGCGTGGACCTCGGAGGGGACCGAGAAGCAGCGGGGCGTGGTGCTGAAGCGGACCTCGACGAAGAAGCTGGAGCGCGTCTCGGGGGGCGAGGCGACGCTCTCGATGACGGATGAGACGAAGGTTGAGTCGGGCACGATGGGCGGCGGGATGGAGCTGGAGGTGTGGAAGACGACGGGGACGGCGGTGTGGGACGCGAAGGAGCGGCGGCTGGTTTAGATTCGCGCGGATGCGGAGCAGGTGTTCAAGGGTTCGCAGGCGGGCGTGCCGATCCGCCAGTCGCAGACGATCGAGAGCAAGATGACGCGGATTCCGGTTGAAGTGAGGGAAGACAAGTGATGCGTCGAGTCGGCGTGATTGTGGGTGCGGTGGTGCTGGCGTTCTCGGCGGTGGGCGTGCGCGCGGCGGGTGATGATGCGCGGTTCGGCGAGATTCCGGGATCGATGGTCGCGGCGCTCGAAGCGACCGAGGTGCCGGCTGTGTCGGCTGCGGCCGCGGATGAGACGGGTGTGGTCTTCGCGGATGCTGCGGGTGTGCGTGTAGCGCGGGGGTCGTCTGAGGTTGAGCGTGATGACGCGTTCCACATCGGTTCGTGTACCAAGGCGATGACGGCGACGCTGGTGGGGATGGCGGTGGAGGAGGGGAAGCTGCGCTGGGACATGACGCTGAGCGAGGCGTTGCCGGACATCGCGGGTGCGATGCATGAGAAGTACAAGGGTGTGACGATCGCGCAGTTGCTGCGGCACCGGTCGGGGATGGCTTCGTTCACGAGCGGCGTCGCGCCGGAGAATGCGCTGATGCAGGGGCTGGAGGGTGATGCGCGGGCGCAGCGGGCGGCGTTTGCGGAGCGCGTGCTCTCGATCGAGCCGGCGGGCGAGGTGGGGGCGTTCGAGTATTCGAATGGCGGGTACGGCGTGGCGGCGGCGATCGTGGAGCGCGCGCTTGATGCGTCGTGGGAGGACTTGATGCGGGAGCGGTTGTTCGGGCCGCTGGAGATGCGGACGGCGGGGTTCGGATGGCCCGCGACGGAGGCGCATCCCGGTGCGCCGCGGGGGCATTACGCGGATGCGCGGTTCGGGGATCGGCCGCAGTCGTTGAAGGACTCGTACAAGTTGCCCCCGGCGATCGCGCCGGCGGGTGATGTGCATTGCTCGAGCGCTGACCTGGCGAGGTTCGCGCGGATGCACCTATTGGGATTGTTGGGGGAGGACGGGCTGCTCAGGAGCGATACGATCAGGTCGCTGCACGAGCCGGACGGTGATTACGCGGCGGGGTGGGGCGAGGTTGTGCGTGATGGACGGGCGATCAGCGCGCACGACGGGAGCGCGGGGACGTTTTACACGCGGGTGATTGTGATTCCGGGTGAGGGCGTTGCGATCGTGGCGCAGACGAACACGGGCCGGGGCGGCGAGGCGGTGGGGAAGGTGTGCGAGGCGATGCTTGAGGTGGTGCGGGGGGAAAAGGAATAGAGAAACCCCTCTCCGCTTCGCTCCGCTCAGCACCTCCCCCGCCCCCTCCCACATGGCAGCGGGGGAGGGAGCATCACGCTCGATTCCAGACTTGCGCGAGCAGTCGGCGTTCTTCTTCAGAGTTGACGAGCGCGAGTGAGGCGTTGAGCGCGGCGTCGAAGGATGCGTCGGCGGTGGAGCCGTCGACCTCGTTGAGCCAACGCTTGGTGGCGCGGAGCGCGTGGGGCGGCTTGGATGCGAGTTGGTCGGCGAGTTTCTGCGCTTTGGGCGCGACATCCTCGGGGATGTCGGCGCAGATGTGCGCGAGGCCGAGCGAGGTGGCCTGGGCGCCGGAGATGACGGATGGGTTGAGGAGGAGTTCGCGTGCTGCGCCGTGCCCGGTGAGGTGGGCGAGCGATGGGGCGCTGACGGCGGGGGAGATGCCCAGCGAGACGACGGGGTAGCCGAGTTTGGCGGCCTGATCGGTGATGACGATGTCGCCCGCCCCCAGGAGCGCGCACCCGCCGGCGATGGCGGCGCCGTGGGCCGCGACGACGACGGGCTGGGGGGCGCGCCGGATGGCGCGGATGGCCTTGCTCAACCCGGTGAGGAGTCGGGCGAGGAGTTGATC
>CALFMQ010000291.1 GCA_937879825.1 uncultured Phycisphaerales bacterium | reverse complement strand
CGTCCGCTCGTTCGTCGCTCCGAGCATCGCATCGACGTCGACGAACCCCTGTTCGTCACAGCCGACCACCGTCGAGTCGATCAATCCCAGTTGCGTGAGTTCGTTGATCGGTCTCGAGATCGCGTTGTGTTCGAGCACCGTAAAAACAACATGCGGCTTGATGCTCTTGTGCGCGATCAGCCGCGCGTTGATCACGCCCTTGATCGCGATATTCAGCGCATCCGTCGCGCCCGAAGTCAGAATCACGCGCGACGCGTCCTCCGCGCCGATCACGCCCGCCACAGCGCTCCGGGTATCGTTCACCAGCTGTGTCGCCTGCCCCGCCATGCAGTGCAGCGCCCGCCCCGGCGAGCACGCGCTCTCATTCAGGAATCGCGCCATCGCCTCGGCGACCTGCGGCGGCTTGGGCCAACTCGTGGCAGCGTTGTCGAAATACGCGACATTCCGGCAGGTTGTGGCGATCACGATCGGCACCTCTCTTTGAGTCAGTGTCGCCCGAGTGTACCGTCCGAGATGCACGAGGTGGGCTCGCGTTGAGCGCCCACAATCGGCCCCGATCGCCCCGAATCCGCTCCCGGTCACCAGTCCCGGCGAACCGCCTCAATGATCCGCTGCGCGGTCCGCACCGCCGCGAACCCCGCCTCCGCGTCGATCGGGGGCGTCGCGCCCGTCCGCACACACTCGAGGAACGCGTTGATCTCCATCTCGAGCTGGTCCGCGTCGTCGATCTCCAGCGGCTCCATCGTCAGGATCTCGTGGTAGTTCAGATCGGAGAGGTCCGTGCCCTTGCGCAGTTCTTCGCGCACCTCGTCCATCTGAATCGAGTTGGCGATCTTGCGGATGAGCATCCCCTTCTTCGCCGCGTAGTCGATGCTCACATACCCGTTCTCGCCGATGATCCGCGTCTTCCGCTCGGTCTTCAGAGCCAGCCGCGACGCCGTCACATTCGCAACGCACCGGCCGCGCGACGTCTCAAACGTCAGCCGAGCGTTGCAGACATCCTCGTGCTCCGTCAACACAGCCACGCCCGACGCCTGCACCTCAACCGGCTCCTTCCCCTCCATGAGCCAGATCACGACATCCAGATCGTGAATCATCATGTCCATCACGACCGACACGTCCACGCTGCGGAATGTCATCGGCGAGACGCGATGCACCTCGAGGAATCTGGGCGAGACCCCGAGTTGCCCGCCGTCGCCCATCGCCTGACGCTGCGCCTGCTCCAGCGCCCGCACCGCCGGGTTGAACCGCTCGATGTGCCCGACCATCAGGGTCGCGCCCGAACGCTTCGCCAGCGTCGCCATCTCGCGCGCCTCTTCGGGCGTGTTGGCGAGCGGCTTCTCGATCAGGCACGCGATCCCCGCCTCAAGGAAAGGCCGCGCACACTTCAGGTGGTACGTCGTCGGCACCGCGATCGAGACCGCGTCCACGCCCGCATCGATCAGGTCTTGCTCGGTCGCGAACGCCCGGCAACCCAGCGACTCGGCCGTCGTCTCGCGCTGGTCCTCCGACTCATCCACCACACCCACGAGTTCGACGCCCTCAAGCGTCGAGTATTTGCGCGCATGGTGCCGCCCCATCCGCCCCACGCCGACCGTGCCGCACCGCAGCACGCCCGTCTCCGTATTCACCGACGCCGGTTTCTTCATGCCGACCGATCCTGAAGTCGTCATCGTGATCTGAGTCTCCACTTTGGATGCGAGCGTCCGTGCCCGCGGTCCGCTGAACCGCATAGCAGAGCACATCCGCAATCAATCCGCCACCCGCCCTAATAAGACCCGATCCGCTTAATCGCCCTCGAGCCGGAAGATCGATCCCCCATCCCCCGAGTCGTCCGGTGCCTCAGGTGCGGCCGCGCGGCCCATGTCCGAGTCCTGCTCCAATCGCACCGGCAGGTCGCGCGTCGCCGACGGGTCACTCCCCAACGCGCCGCGCTGCGCCTCAACCTTCCGATCCTGCTCCTGACGCTCCTGCTCCGCCTTCTCCGCGAGGCGCGCCGCACGCGCATCGGCGTCCTTCGCGTTAAGGATCGCCCATCGCGTCACGCCCGCCAACTGCACACACCGCCACGACAACAGGAACCATCCCACCGCCATCCCGAGCAGCGCAAAGATCCAGAAGATCGTCACGAGAAACAACAGGGCGAAATCCGTCACCTCGGCCAGTTTGTGCACGCCGTCCACCACGGCGCAGCCGCCCAGCATCCATCCGACCGTCCGCAACTGCATCCCCAGGTTCAGATCGTCGGCCCAGTCCGCAAAGTCCGCGAGCCGAAGCGCCGTGGGCGCGAGCCCCAGCGCCGCGACGTACGCGCACACATACGCGCCGTAATCCAGGGCGCCGGCGCCCGTCATCAAACCAACCCCGCCGAGCACGAACGCAGCAGGCCACATCGGCTGCGTCAACAGAATCCAGCGCACCAGCCGACGATCTTCGGGATTGGACTCGGAGAACCCCGGCCGGGGCCGGCACAGGAGCACCGCGCCCAACGACCACGACACCGACCCACCCAGCGCCCCGACCATCGCGACGACCGACAGCACCGATGCCAGCCCCGTGGCACGAAGAATCGGCAGCGAAAAAACGATCATCGGCACAACCGCGATCAGGAACGCCCCGATTCCCGCCCATCCCATCATCAGAAACACCAGCATCAACCCACGCAGGTATCCCCGCGGCGCATCGATCATCAGGGCACGCTTGCCGCGCTTCCGCGCGCTGATCCCACGCCCGCACTCCGGGCACACGCCGCCCCGCCGAAGCCCCTTGAGGTTGTAGTCGCACTTCGGGCACGCCTCGTCCTCGAGGATCACCGAACCCCCCGCCAGCGGATGATTGCCGAGTTGTGACTCCTCGATGGCCATGCGCCCGAATCGTACCCTCGCGCCTACGGCCCGGAGACCGGTTCGATCTCCGGCCCGATCTCCGCGGTCTCCCGCGCCAGGATCACGGACCCCACGATCGCCCGCGCCGACAACGCCGCGATCGTCGCGCTCGCCGAGATCAGCGCCACCGCAACCGACGAGATCCACGACACAAGCCCGGCCTTCAGCACCGACATCATCGCCAGCACCACCAGCGCCATCGCCACCAGCGTCAGGATCACCGCGAGGTTCGCGCCCAGCGACACAAGCGAGGTGCGCGGGTGCCTCGGTGATGCCGAGGCCACCTCCCCGCACGCCCACATCGAAAGCGCCACCACCAGGAGCGTCAGGATCACGCCCGCCCCAGCCCACCGGCCGCCCAGCCCCGACTCACCGTACAGGAGCGCGATCAGCGCCACCCCGGCACTCCCGACCGCGATGCCGCCGAGTAGCGGCACGACCGCCCCCAGCGCCAACCGCGTCGCCGAATGCCGATGCTCCGGCGCACCCGTCACGAGCAATTTTGTCGCCCGCGCGATCATGAGCGCCGAGATCATCCACATCGCCCCGCACGCGATGAACAGCCCAAGCGCCGCCCGCCCGCGCTCATCGACGGGGATCAGCGGCAGCACCGCCGCAACAAGCAGCATCGTGCAGCCCAGGGCCAGCATCGACGCGCCGCGATGCAACCGGTACAGGTACCACCGCCGCGCCACCCACAGCGGGAAGCGCTCGTTGCTCTGCGCACTCGTTGGCTTTTCGCCTTCGCTCACACCCGAGAGTATCGGCTACCGCGACGCATCCCGTCGAACCGTCATCACGCCGACACGGTCCGCACGGCTTCCACCGCGTTCCTGAAGATCCGCAGCCCCGGCGGATCGCCCGTCCGCTGCTCCGGCGACAGCCGCGTCCAGTACGGGTGGTTGAACCACGACAGGTACCGATCCGGGTGCGGCATCAACCCGAAGATCCGCCCCGACGGATCGCAGATCCCGGCGATGTTCCCCGCCGACCCATTCGGGTTGTCGTCAGCCGCATACCGCAGCGCCACCTGCCCGTTCCGCTCGATC
>CALFMQ010000290.1 GCA_937879825.1 uncultured Phycisphaerales bacterium | reverse complement strand
CACTCCGACCGCGCCTGGGACGAAGCCCTCAAACTCGGCGAGAAGCACGGCTACCGCAACGCGCAGGTCACGGTCATCGCGCCCACCGGCACCATCGGCCTCCTCATGGACTGCGACACCACCGGCGTCGAGCCCGACTTCGCGCTCGTCAAGTTCAAGAAACTCGCCGGCGGCGGCTACTTCAAGATCGCCAACAACTCCCTCCGCCCCGCCCTCGAAGCCCTCAACTACGACGACAAGCAAGTCCGCGACATCCTCACCTATGTCATGGGCTCGCTCTCCCTCGACATCCCCATGCCCTCGGTCAAGGGCGACGATCTCGCCATGTCCTTCGCCGACTGGCTCCGCGAAGCCGGCATGAACTCCGACGACCTCAAGCGCATCGCCGATGCGCTCCCCGGCGTCTTCGAGGTCGGTTTCGCCTTCAACACATGGACCCTCGGCGACGAAGCGCTCAAGCGCTGCGGAGTGGACCCCCTCAAGGCGCAATCCAATCCGCAGTTCAACCTCCTCAAACACCTCAAACTCACGCCCGCGCAGATCGAAATCCTCAACGAGCGCGTCTGCGGCACCCAGACCATCGAAGGCGCGCCCCACCTCAAGGACGAACACCTCCCCGTCTTCGACTGCGCCAACGAGTGCGGCAAGAAGGGCAAGCGATTCATCTCCGCCGGCGGGCACATCCGCATGATGGCCGCCGCCCAGCCCTTCATCACCGGCGCGATCAGCAAAACAATCAACCTTCCAAACAGCGCATCCATCGACGACATCAAGTCGGCGTACCGCCTGAGTTGGGAGCTGGGGCTCAAGGCGAACGCTCTGTACCGCGACGGGTGCAAGCTCAGCCAGCCCCTGAGTACCAAAAGTTCCGACTCCAGTGGGGACGATCGCGATACCTCAGTGGCATCGACCGAGCTGCGACTGCTGACCGGCGAGGATGAAGACGAAGACGACATCGCCGCCGCAAAGCGCGAGGTCGCCGAGGAAGTCCGCCAGGTCGTGGCCAACGCCGCCAACGGCGACGAGGTCGAAGCCACACGAGTCACCGAGCGCATCGTGCACCGCCCCATGCGCCGCCGACTCCCCGACACCCGCCGCTCCATCACCCATAAGTTCAATATCGCCGGTCACGAGGGCTACCTCACGCTCGGCCTCTACGAGGACGGCCGGCCCGGCGAACTCTTCATCACCATGGCCAAAGAGGGCTCCACCATCGGCGGCCTCATGGACTCACTGGGCACCGCGGTCTCCGTCGCGCTCCAGTACGGCGTCCCCGTCGAGTCGCTCGTCAAGAAGTTCGCGCACCAGCGCTTCGAGCCCGCGGGCATGACCACCAACAAGGACATCCCCTTCGCCAAGTCCCTCGTCGACTACATCTTCCGCTGGATGGGCATGCAGTTCATCGACGGCTACCGCGAAGCCACCGCGCCGCGGCGCGGTGGGGGGGCCGACAAGCCCGCGCCAACCACCGATCGCCCCGCGCCGCGCCGGACCGAAACCGAAGCCCGCGCGCACCTGCCGGAAGTCCGTTCCGCGATCGTGATCGAGTCCAAGACCGAAGAAACCAGAATCACATCAGCCGCCGTCACGCAGGCCAAGAGCGCGCTCTCAGTCGCCATGCTCGACTGCCAGGGCGATGCACCCGCCTGCGAAGTGTGCGGCACCATCACCGTACGCAACGGCACCTGCTACCGATGCCTCAACTGCGGCCACTCAATGGGCTGCAGCTGACAAACAAGGAGATACGACAGGCGTCCGCCGGCGTGTCATCCGCGCGGACGAACGAGGAGTGGAGATTTGCTCATCCGGGGTCGACAAGGGTTGGTGCGTGGAAACGGAGTCCCAACCAGTCTTCCCACGGCAAACAGGAGAAGGACCGAGATGACGCCTGAGCCACGCCCGCCGGACGGAGTCGGAACAAACGGCGCCCACAGCGCCGCCCACGGCGGGATGAGCAAGCCCACCCCTCACTTCACGCAAGGAGCGAAACGAACCTAGCCAATCAGACCCACCAGTTCGGGGAATGAGGCACCTGCAACGGGAGCCAAAATACATTCCCCGACCCTTTCGATCTCCCGGGTGGTACCCACCACCGCCCGGGAGTTCTTTTTTTGCACCCGACTCTCGCACCGCCAATATCCACGCGGCATCGCGATAGCCGAGATGATCGGACACCCGGGCCGGGGGCAACGGGGGGGGCAGGGGGAGCGGGGGCGGGGGCGGGGAGGGGGGTCAGACCTCGAGGATCTCTTTGGACTTCGCATCGACGATCTTCGTCACGTTGTCCTCGTGCTTCTTGAGCACATCCTGAATCTCTTTCTTGAGCGTCTCGATCTCGTCTTCGGGATAGTGCGCCGTCTTGTCCTTGAGCAACTGATCGGCGTGCTTGTTCGCGTCGCGCCGGACATTGCGAATCGCAACCTTGGTCTCTTCGCCCATCTTTTTGGCCTGCGAAACCAGCTGCTGGCGACGCTCACCCGACAGCGCCGGGATGTTCACGCGGATAATCTTGCCATCCACCTGCGGGTTCAGCCCGAGTTCCGCCGACTCGATCGCCTTCCGGATCTCCCCGACCGACCCCGGATCGAACGGCTGAATCACGATCTGCGTCGGCTCCGGCACGCTGATCGCCGCCAGACCCTTCAGCTCAGTGGGCGAGCCGTAATAGTCAACCTTGATGAAGTCCACCAGCGCTGTCGACGCCCGCCCGGTCCGCAGCCCCCGGAGCTCCCCCTTCAGGTACTCCACGGCCTTGTCCATCGAACCGCCAGCATCTTTGAGAATCGTGTCGGGCGTCATCGCTTGCTCTCCAAAACAATGCCCAATCGCGGGCCGGTCTCGCCAAGACCTCCACGACGGCGCAGAACAGGTGGGCCGATCAGTATACGAACTACCACCCCAACGGGCCCGATCCGCTCACTCGTGCGTAATCAGCGTCCCCACGCCCGAACGCTCGATCGCCGAGCGGATATTCCCCTTCTTCGCGAAATCGAACACCAGCACCGGCAGCCGGTGCTCCTGGCACATCGTAAACGCCGTCGCGTCCATGATCTCCAGCCCCATCGACAGCGCCTTCTTGAATGTCAGGTCATCAAACCGCGTCGCCTTCGGGTCCTTCTTCGGGTCCGCCGTGTACACCCCGTCCACCTTCGTCGCCTTCATCAGCACATCGCATTCCAGCTCCACCGCCCGCAGCGCCGCCGTCGTGTCCGTCGTGAAGAACGGGTTCCCCGTCCCACCCGCCAGAATCACCACCCGCCCCTTCTCCATGTGCCGCATCGCCCGAAGTCGAATCAGCGGTTCGGCAACCGCCGGCACGCTCACCGCCGTCATGCACCGCGCATCCTGACCCATGTTCGTCAACGCTTCCCGCAGCGCGATGCCGTTGATCACCGTCCCCAGCATCCCCATCTGGTCCGCCGACGCCCGGTGAATCAACCCCTCACGCGCCAACTGCGCCCCGCGGATAATGTTCCCGCCGCCCACCACAACAGCGATCTGCGCCCCCGTCTTCTTCGCATCGATGATCTGCTCCGCGATCGCCCGCAGCCCCGCCGGCTCAACCCCGAACCCGCCCGCAGCACAGAGCGACTCGCCCGAGAGTTTCAGAAGCACCCGCTCAAATCGTCGTGTCATCGGCTCCGCTCCTGATCCCGTGGCGCCCCGCGAGTCGCTCGCGGCTCCACGCATTGGAGCCGCCAACCCGCGTTCTCGTCAACCCCGAGAGATTCACCGAAACCGCCACGCCCATGCGCGGTCTATATGGTTCAGGGAAGGCCGGTGTCGCCGCGCCGTGATACCGTATGCGTGAGGACTGGCCACGGATGACCACGACCCCAGATCAGCAACAATCTCAGACGCCGCAATCCGCCGCGCACAGCCGGATGGCCCCCGTGTCGCGACGCCGCGTCCTCCTCTGGAGCGGCCTCGCCCTCTCATTGTCCATCCACCTCGTCCTCGCGCTCCTAGCGGGACTCCTCTTCGTCACCCGCCCGCCCGCCGGCGGCTCGCGTGGCAACCCCGATATCCAGATGGCCGTCGTCTCCGACGCCGAAGTCTCCGCCATCATCAATACCGCCCTCCCCTCCGAAGTCCCGTCCCTCTCAGAGCTCCCCGACCCCACGCTCCCCTCGCTCGACGCCCTCACCGCGACCGTCCCCGCGCCCGACTTCGGTTCAGCCACCGTCCCGCTCTCCGAACTCGGCGGCTCGGGAGGAACGCTCGGCAACGGCGAGGGCTTCGGGCCCGCCGTCGGCGGCGGCTCCGCCAGTTTCTTCGGCGTCGAAGCGCGCGGCTCACGTTTCGCCTACATCGTCGATGCCTCCGGCTCCATGGTCGCAACGCGCCTCGAAACACTCAAAAAAGAACTCACAACCTCCATCGACCGCCTCCCCGAAAACGCCCAGTGCACCATCATCATCTACAACTCGCAGTCCCGCTCCCTCACCAATAACCGCTGGCTCGGCGCCACCCCCAAAGCCAAACGCCAACTCGCCGCAGCCATCGAAGCCATCATCGCCGAGGGCGGCACCGAACCCATCCCCGCATTCAACATCGCCCTGGGAATGCGCCCCCGCCCCGACGCCATCTACTTCATGACCGACGGCGAGTTCACACCACAGGTCGAAGACGCCCTCCTCACCGACATCGACAAGATGAATAACCGCGGCGGCCGCCGCACACCCATCCACTGCATCACATTCATCGTCGACAGCGCCGAGCAGATCATGCGCCGCGTCGCTCGCATGTCCGGCGGTTCCTACACACACATCAGCGGCGGGGGCGCGAGTAGGGGGACGACGCCATGACGCCCACGCTCACCGCGCTCCTCGCCGTCGCCGCGCTCGCGCCCGCACCCGTCGAACTCCGGGGCGGTCGCATGATCATGGCCCCCATCGTCGATATCTCGCCCGACGGCGTGCAGGTCGGCGGCGACGAGCCCCGCACCATCGCGTGGGACAACGTCCGATCCGTTGACTCCGAATGGGCCGAACGCGCAGCGCCCTACAAGGCAGTCTCCGACGACGCGTGGCGCGCACGCATCCGCCTCGCCCGTGGAGACTCCGTGCTCGCGGCTCCGCTCTTCGAACGCCTCTTCCCGCAATACCGCGACCGTGACGGCTCCCTCGCGCTCATGGTCGCCGAAGGCGTCTACCAATGCCGGTATGCCGTGGGCGATATCGCCGGCGCATTCGAGGCATGGCTCGTCGCCGCCGACCTCCGCGAACGCGGCGTCGAGATCGCCGGCGATCCCCAGATGAGCCCCTTGCTCGATCCGCAGACGAACCTCCCCCCGAAAGTCGCGCCCATCTTCCTCGAAGGGTCCGAAGCGCACCGGATCGCCGACGCGGCACAACGCTGGCTGGACGCCGCCGATGCCTCAACGCCGATCCGCATGAAGCAGATCGTCGAGGCCTACCGAGCCGCCGCATCCCGCGCCGGCAAGGACGACCCAATCGGTGAACACTCGCCCGATCCCACCACAGACGCCGCGCCGCTGTTCGTCGCGCAGATCGTAGGCGCCGAGTCCCCCGACGCAAGCGCACGAGAGGCGGCGCGACAAGCACTTACCGACTATTGCAAGGGCGAACACATCGGCTCCTGGCGCGAGGCATGGGCGCGGGCGGCCATCGGAAGATCGCTCATCTTGGAGCCCGACCGCGACCTCCGAACTCAAGGCGTCATCGAACTCCTCCACCTCCCCGCACGATTCGCCGACGCCCAGCCCAACCTCGCCGCGATCGCAACCGCGCAGGCCGCCCACGCGCTCACCGAACTCGCCGATCCAACAAGCGCCGGACATCTGGCCGAAGAACTGCGCCTCGCGTTCCCGGGTCACCCCGCCATCGACTGGCTCAAACACCAGGCCGCCATCACATCATCGACACGCAGCCCCAATGACGGAGCATCCAGTTGAACGAACTCCTCCACCTGCAGGCATTCCTCGCGCAGGCCGCCGACTCCGGCGCATCCGACCCCGGGATGTCAATGCTCGACTTCGTCCGCGCCGGCGGCACCGTCGGCTATGTCATCATCCTGCTCTCCGTCGTCGCGCTCGCTTTCGCCGCAGTCCTGGCGATCCAGATCCGCGCCTCCTCACTCGCGCCGGAACACGTCATCGACGGCCTCTCCAAACTCGTTAAGGACCGCCAGATCGATCGCGCCATCGCGTTCTGCAACGAAGACGGCAACTCCTGCTTCCTCGGCCACATCATGACCGCCGGCCTCACCCGCTTCCAGCGCTCACCCTTCGGCGCGCTCGAACTCAAGTCCGCGCTGGAGGAAGCCGGGGGCGAACAGGTCGCCCGCCTCTACCGGTGGACCGACGCCCTCGCGCTCATCGCCAGCGTCGCGCCCATGCTCGGGCTGCTCGGCACCGTCATCGGCATCAACGGCGCCTTCTCCACCATCTCCCGCTCGCAGGGCTTCGCGCGCCCCGACCAACTCGCCGGCGATATCGCCCTCGCCCTCGTCACCACCATCATGGGGCTCGTCCTCGCCATCCCCGCGACCGCCGCCGTCACATTCTTCCGCAACCGAATCGATGCCCTGGCATCCGATGTCGCGGCCATCGCCGACGATATCGCCTCCCACCTCGAAGAGTCGCCCGCGAACAAAGCCCCGCGCCGCCCGGCCGCACCCCAGGCGCCCGCCGGAGCGCAGCGATAATGCGCCGCAACGCGCAACAACGATCCCACCTGCCCAACATCGATCTCACCGCGATGGTCGATGTCGTGTTCCTCCTCATCGTCTTCTTCCTCACAACCTCCTCCCTCGTCGAGCAGTCGCGCACACCGCTCGAACTCGCAGAAGAACAGGGCGAAGACCTCCCGCCGCCCCCGACACCGCCGCTCCTGATCAACATCACCGCCGGCGGCTCATATGTCGTCGAGGGCGACGAGTTCTCACTCGACTCACTCCTCGTCCGCGTCGCGCAGGAAGACGCCGAGTCCAAACGCCGCAATCAGGCGCTCGAAGTCACAGTCCGCGCCGATCACCGCGCCGCCATGGCGCCCGTCAATCAACTCGCCACCGCCCTCGCCGAACGCGGCATCAGATCATGGCGACTCGCCACCCAACTCCCCGCCGCCGGGGCGAATGGGGGGGGCGGGGGGGGTGGGTCATGAACTTCACGCCCAAATCCAAACAGCGATCCACGCTCCTCCGCTCCGACCTCACCGCGATGATCGACATCATCTTCCAGTTGCTCATCTTCTTCCTGCTCTCGACGACATACGCCCCGCCCGAGGGCCACCTCGAGCCCGCGCTCCGCGCCGATCATCAGGAAGCCGGCGCCGCCGCCGACCTCGTCCCCCAGCTCGTCGAAGTCCAGAGCCGCGGCGGACGCACCGTCTTCGTCGTCGGCCAGGTCGAAGTCCCGGACAAGGACTCCCTCGTCGCGCTCCTCTCAACACTCCCCAAGCAAGGAGGACTCTTCGTCAGAGCGCAGAACAACGCGCAGGTCAGCGGCGCCATGGCCGCACTCCAGGCCGCGCGCGACGCCGAGTTCGACAAGGTCACCTATGTCCCGCCGCCGCAGTAAACCAGTCCTGGCGATCCTGCTCGCGTCGTTCGCCGTGCCGTGCGCGTCCTACGCGCAGTCGCCCGCCGATGCGCTCGAAGAGTACCTCCTCGAGCACGGCCTCTCCCGCCTCCGCGCGCGCATGCTCGAACAGGAAATCACGCTCGCATCAGGCGACCAACGCATCGATCTCGCCGAGCGCCTCGCCGAACTCTATTCACAGGAACTCGAAAGCGCCGAAACGCCCGAGGACCAGAGCGAATGGGAACGCCTCGCGCGCAACCTGCTCACCAAGGTGCCCGAGCTGCAGTCCATCTCCATGCGCCTCGGGCTCGCAAAGGCGCGCTTCTCCGCCGTCGAGAAGTCCGCCGAGCAGTGGCGCCTGCGCATGGTCCCCGACACCGATCGCGTCCAGATCGCCATGCTCCTCAAGGCACTGGGCGAAGAGTTCCGCGAACTCGCCGGACGCGCCAACTCCGATGTCCGCGCCCTCGAAGGCCAGGAAGAGTCCGCATTCGCGGGCGACACCGATCTCATCGCCGAGTCGCTCGCACGCTCGCGCCAGCAGCGATCGCTCGCCCACTACCTCGCAGCGTGGTCACTCCTCTACCAAGCGGAACTCGCCCCGAACCCCGACGCCGCGAGCACGCTCGCCGGAGACGCCGCCGAAGAGTTCTCCTGGCTCCTCAACACAACCCCCTCCCGCGTCCCGTCGATCGAGAAAGTCCCCGAGCAATTCCTCAAGTACGAGCACATGGCCCGCGCCGCAGTCGCCGTCGCAGCGTGCGAGGCAATCCGAGGCGACGCATCCACCGCCCTCGCGTGGCTGAACCTCGTCGAGTCCGCGCCCGAACTCCCGCCGGGTGTCGCCTCACCCCTGTTCGCAAGAAAGGTCTGGATCCTCGCAAGGTCCGACCGCTGGCGCGACGCCCGCTCCGTGGTGGACGCCTACCGCGGCGCATCGAACGACCAAGACGCGAGCGCCGGTGCGGAGTTGTCCCCCCTGAGCGTTGTCGAAGCGCGCCTCCTCGCGGTCCTGTGCGCCGAGTCATCATCGCAATCACCCGACCGCACCGCCCTCCTCTCAATCGCGATCGCAGACCTCATCTCCAGAGGCGAGCACGCCCACCTCCTCGATCTCACCCGCCGATACTCCTCCGCCGACCTCGCCCTCACCGGTTTCCTCGCCCACCATGTCCGCGGCCTGCGCCTCTACGATCGAGCCCGCGCCGATCAGAAGTCCGCCAACGAGAACGACCAGCTCCCCACACGCATCGACGCGATCGCCAAGACCTACCTCGACGCCGCCTCCGCCTTCGAGTCCGCATCCACCGCACCCGACGCCGCATCACTCCCCGGCGCACGCCCCGGCAACCTGATGCTCCTCGGCATGTCCCTCTACTTCGCAGGCGAACCCGCCGGCCGCGACGGCGTCGATCGCGCGGTCGCCGCACTCCTCGAAGCAACCGATCGCGCCGCAACCGAGTCCATGGCGTCCGAGTCGATGTGGATGGCCATCCGCACGCTCGAGTCCTACGCCGAGCGACACCCCAGCGACGCCGACACGCGCAAACGCGCCGACGCCCTCATCGCCCAGTTCATGGATCGCTATCCATCAAGCCCGCGAACGGGCGAGGTCGCACTCCGCCAGGTCTTGCGCCAGCCCGGCGCCGAAGAGCAATCACTCCAGATGCTCCTCGCCGTCCCCGAAGGCGCGCCCGAATACGACACCGCCCGCCGCCACGCGGAGCAGATGGCCTACGAACTCTTCCGCGGCGCCCGCACCGCCGAGTCCGGCTGGCTCGCCTCTCGCTACATCTCCATCGCAGAGCCCCTGCTGACAATCGACCAGCGCCTCGCCTTCTCAGGAGACGCCGAGGCGCGCACCGCCGTGATCCTCCGCTGCCGGAGAATGGTCGATGCGCTGCTCTCCATCACCCCGCCCGACCACGACCGCGCCGAGCGCGTCCTCGACACGCTCGCCTCGCTCAATGTTACGAACCAACCCGACGACCTCGAAGGCGAGATCGCCTTCCGCCGCGCCCAGATCGCCCTCGCCCGAGGCGACGAACAGGAAGCCGTCAGAATCGTCGAAGCGATCCGCGCCAAGGACTCCGCGCTCGCCGAGTCCGCGTCCCGGCTCGTCCTCCGATTCGTCGCCGATCAATGGTCGGCCGCGCCACCCGCCTCTGAAGCGCGCACCGCCAACGCCCGCCGACTCCTCGCCCTCGCCGAACCCATCCTCGCAAACGAACTCGACGCCGACGCCCTCCGCGCCGACCCGCGCGAAGCCGCCGTCCGTGTCATGGCGGGCGAAGCCGCACTCGATCTCTGGCAAAGCGATCAGTCCCGCGCCATGCTCGATCTCGCCGCACGCCTCTCCCGTCAACTCACGAGCGCATTCCCGAATGATGCGCGCGTCCTCACCCTCTCAGCAGAATGCGCCGAGGCGACCGGCGACCTCGAAACCGCCCTCGACAACTGGCGCACACTCGTCGCCGCAACCAAGGCCGGCACCGACGAATGGTTCGGCCGCCGCCTCCGGCAACTCAGTCTCCTCTGCGAAGTCGACCCCGACCGCGCCCGCGAAGCGCTCACGCAGCACCGCACCCTCTACCCCGGCCTCGGACCCGAACCATTCCGCGCCCGCTTCATCGAACTCGAACAACAACTCGGCCTGCATCCGGACATGAATAATGGGGGGGGACAGGGGGGGGGCGGACCATGAGCCAGCCCCACGAGTCGCCCCTGCGCCGCTTCCTGCCCGACGCCGATCCCGCCACCGGGCCCTTCGGTGTCCTTGGTGTAGCACCCGATCAATGCGAGCCCGAGGCCGTCCTCGCCGCGCTCAAACGCGCGCTCGATCGAATCTCGCGCCACCCCGAAGCGCGCACGCCCGACGCCGAGGAAGTCCGGCTCGCGCTCCATGTCGCGGCCGCGCAGCTCATGGACGCCGAGACCCGCGCAGCCATGATCGCCATGTGGTCAGCCCCGTCCGCGCAACAACCAACAACCGCAACCTCGCAGTCACCACAGGCCGCATCGCCGCGCCCCAAACCAACGCTCGAAGCATTCCGGCTCGCCTGCTTCGAGATGATCGCCCATTCCGGCGGCTGGAACGCCCGCTCCCGCCTGCGCGTCATGGCGCTCGCCGATGTGTTCGGCATCAACCCCGACGAACTCCATCTCGTCTTCCAGTCACCCCCTCCCGCCGCACCCGCACCCCCCGTTCGGCTCGCGCCCCGCGCGCCCGTCGCCGCGCAGGCACCATCCCCGCAGGCAAGCACGCCGAAGCGCATCTCCTTCACAACCATCGCGCTGGTCGTGCTCAACATCGTCGCGGCCGTCGGTCTCGTCCGCGTCATCTGGCCCTCGCCGCACGAGTCGTCGCGCGCCACCAAGTCACCGCAATCCAGGCAAGTCCAACCCAGACCCGTCTCGGAGTCCGCGGGCTCGATCGCCCCGATCACCTCGGTCCCGCGCGAGTCCCGCGAGATCCTCGCCGTGCTCCGCCAGCTGCGCGACGGCGGAGCCGCCTCGCGCGACGCCGCAGCATCCGATGTGCTCCTCGCGATCGATGCCAACCTCGCCGACACATGGACCGATCTCCCGGGCCGCGACGCGATCCTCATCACCCAGACCTTCGACGAAGCCGTCGACCGCATGGACGCCTCGGCAAACCCGGCCCTCGAACAACTCCTCCAGCAGTGGACCAACCACGCCTCCCCGACCAACGCCGCACGCTTCCGCCAGCGCGCCTGGTCCATCGCCGCCGCAACACGCCTCGCTCAATCAAGCCACCCGCCAACCAGCACAACCGAACGCGCCCAGAGCATCCTCCGCGCCGCCGGATCCGAGCCGTCCGACGAAGTCTCCACCGACCCCCGCGCCTCGCTCGAGTCCGCCATGCGCTCCGCGGGTGTCGCCCTGACCGGCGCCATGATCAACCACGAGATCGAACCCGCCGACTTTGAGCCCATCTGGCGCCAGTGGTGCGCCGATGCGGCACGAGTCGCCCGATGGGACCCGCCCGGCTACGAGTGGATTCTCCTGACCTACGAAGACCTCGCGCATCTCGAGGCCGGCCGCTCCACAGCAACCATCCTCGACAGCGCACGCACGCTCACACTCGACGCCGTGGACTGGCGCGACCGACCCGCACTCCTCCGACTCATGCACTGGCTCTCCGACGACGAGGCGCTCCCCGCCCCGTCCCTCGCCACCGCGACCATCGCAATCCTGCGCCAGCGCACCGATCTCGCAGCACCCGGCGAACTGATCGCCACCGACAGCACCGTCGGACCCAACCGAAAGGCGCTCCGCGAACGGTGGAAAAGGGCGCTCAATATCGGGATCGACGAACCACGCCGGCGCGACCGCGACGAGTGGATCGGGCTGGCCCAGCGGACCCTGGAGCAACCCGAAAGCCCGAACTCAACCTCCCAATGGCTCACGCTGACCGTCCACGCCGCGCGCGTCAACGCGATCGCCCACCGAATCTGGCAACAGGACAGCGCCTCCGCGCAGTCGCTCTTCCGGGAGTCACCGTGGCAACCCGAGTTCGTCAAGCCCGCGCTCGAAGTGTCCCCGGTCGTTCTCACCCGCCCGTCCGATGAGCAACTCGCCGAGTGGAGCCAGCGATTCCTCATCGCGGGCAACGACGCGAACGAGCGCGTCACACTCCTGCAGGAACTCCGCCGCCGCGAACAACTCCGCTCACAGACCGACGCCGATGTCCTCGCCGACGCCGCCTACTACGACACCTCCATCCAAGTGCGCCAGAGCGCCCAGCAGGTCGTCCGCGTCTTCGCCTCCGATCTCCGCGTGATCTACGCCCTGCTCGAGTCCCTCCCCCGAACCGGGCGCACCGATGCCGAGAGC
>CALFMQ010000289.1 GCA_937879825.1 uncultured Phycisphaerales bacterium | reverse complement strand
GAGGTCGGCGGCGGTAAGCGTTGCCCCGGATGTTTCGAGGTGGCAGCTGGGAACGCACGAGCTGGCGGCCCAGAGCGCGGTGAAGGGTGCGTGGGTTGCGTTCTCCATGAGCCAACGGATGCCGGGCATGCCCAGGACATTGGCGATCTCGTGGGGGTCGAAGACGGCGGCGGTGGTGGCGTGAGGGAGCGCGAGGGATGCGAACCCTGTTGGCGGGAGCATGGTGGACTCGACATGCATGTGGGCGTCGATGAGTCCGGGGGCGACGAGCGCGCCCTTGAGGTCGATGCGTTCTGCTTCGGCGGACGACAGCCGCGGCGCGACGGCGGCGATGCGGGTCTTGTGGAGCGCGATGTCGGCGGCTTCGATCTCGCCTGTGAAGACATTGACGATGCGCGCGTTGGCGAGGATGCGGGATGGAGGCGTGTCGCCACGGGCGGCGGCGAGGAGTTCGGGGGTGATGGGATCGTTGGGCATGGGGGCATTATGCGCGAGCGATGAGCGGGGTGTGTGGTGCAACCGGCGGCGCAGCGCGGGATAAAATGCGGCATATGGCACACCAGATCACGAAGACACGGCGTCGGACTCGGGGAGTATTTGTTGTGCTGGCGATCGGCGCGTGCGCGATTGCCGGCCTGGCGGTGGCGGGCCAGCCCGCGCCGAGCGCTGAGGCGCCGGCGGCGGAGCCGAGGGCTGTGACGCCGCGCGGGGCGCTCCCGGCGGAGGAGCTGCAGGTTGTCGAGCTGTTTGAGCGCGTGTCGGCGAGCGTTGCGTATGTGGACACTCGGCGTGTTGTAGAGGGGCGCGGGTTCTTCATGGAGCCGAGGCGGCAGGTGGTGAACGGGACGGGATCGGCGTTCATCTGGGACACGGATGGGCATGTGGTGACGAACTTTCACGTGATTCAGGACGCGAACTCGGCGCAGGTTGTGCTGTCGGATGGTTCGACATGGCCGGCGGAGTTGATCGGAGTGGCGCCGGATGAGGATCTGGCGCTGCTCAGGATCGAGGCACCAGCAAGTGTGCTCAAGCCGATCGAGATCGGGACTTCGGATGATCTGCGTGTGGGGCAGCGGGTGTACGCGATCGGCAGCCCGTTCGGATTGGATTACACCTTTACGACGGGATTGCTGAGCGCGATCGGGCGGACGATTGAGTCGCCGTCGGGGCGGATGATTACGGGTGTGCTGCAGACGGACGCGGCGATCAATCCGGGGAACTCGGGCGGGCCGTTGCTCGACAGCGCGGGTCGGTTGATCGGGATTACGACGGCGATCAAGAGCCCGACCGGGGCGAGCGCGGGGATCGGGTTCGCGGTGCCGGTGGACACCGTGAACCAAGTGGTGCCCGAGTTGATCGTGTACGGGCGGAAGTTCACCCCGACGATGGGGATCATCCGCGTGGACCCCAATCTGGCGGCGCGATTCGGGCTGCGGCAGGGCGTGATGATTCAGGACGTGCTCGAGGGCGGGCCTGCGGCGCGGGCGGGGATTCGCGGGATCGAGCGGCGTGACGACGGGTACATCGTTGCGGGGGATGTGATCGAGGCGATCGATGGGCGGCCCATCGCCAACTACAACGCGCTGCGCGAGGCGCTGGAGAGTGCGAAGGTGGGCGACGAGGTCGCGGTGACGATCCGGCGGGGGCGGGATCGGATGGATGTGCGCGTGACGCTGGATGCGCCGGAGCCGAGATAGCGGCGGGGGTGGTGTTCGCTACAGTGTCGGCGGAGGATGACCCGCCTGATGCCTGTTGCGCTGAATGACCTGCGTGTGATGCTGATTCAGATTCGTGACGGGGCGGAGGTTGCGCGGCACGAGCAGATCTGCGTGATCGAGCAGAGCGGTCTGGAGCCGGAGCAGGTTCGCGCTGTGAATGTGGTGACGGAGCGCGTGCCGCACGCCGGCGAGGCGGACGATGTGCACATTGTGATCATCGGCGGGGCGGGGGCGCACTCGGCGTGCGATGACGACCATTTCACGGGTGATCTGATTCGGTTTGTGCGCGCGATGGCGGATCGTGGCAAGCCGATGCTGGGGTGTTGCTGGGGGCATCAGTTCATTGCGCGGGCTTTGGGGGGCGATGTGATTCACGACGCTGCGAACGCGGAGGTTGGGGCGGTGAAGCTGGAGTTGACGGCGGCGGGGATGGGCGACGCGGTTTTCGGGGCGTGCCCGCATGTTTTCCCGGCGCTGGCGGGTCATCATGATCGGGTGTCGAGGTTGCCGCGGGGCGGTGTTGAGTTGGCGCGGAATGAGGGGAATCCGAATCAGGCGTTCTGCATCGAGGGCACGATGATCTACGGCACGCAGTTTCACTCGGAGTTGACACCCGAGCGCTTGATCGAGCGATTGAGTGTGTACCGCCACTACATGCCGGACGACTCGGAGTTTGACGAGCTGCGGAAGCAGATTCACCCGACGCCGGACGCGCAGCGGATTCTTCGGCGATATCTGGAAATTGCGGCGCAGCGGATCGGGGCCTGACCCTTACAATCACCGGTGACTTGTCGGGGACACCCGCACGGAGCGAGCGAATGGGCATACAGGACCTGAACGCGGCTGCGGATGCAGAACAACGGCGGGCGTTCATGCGTTCGCTGCTGCGTGACCTGCAGGCGATGGAGCAGATGCTCGAGCGTGGGCTGTTCGAGACGGGTGTGCGTCGGATCGGCGCGGAGCAGGAGGTTGTGCTGATCGATGCGTCGTGCCACCCGGCGCCGGTGAACCAAGAGATTCTCGAGGCGCTGGGTGATGAGCACTTTACGACGGAACTGGCGCGGTTCAATATTGAGTACAACCTCGACCCGATCGAGATGGGCGGGAACTGCCTGAGTGCGATGGAGAGCCAGATCAACCTGTACCTGTCGCGGTTGCGGCGGGCGGCGATGGACGCGCACGCGGAGCCGATTCTGACGGGGATTCTGCCTTCGCTTGAGAAGGACGATCTGAGTCTGGACAACATGACGCCGATGCCGCGGTACCGGGCGCTGAATGACGCCCTGAATCGGCTGCGCGGCGGGCCGGCGAAACTGAGTCTCAAGGGTGTGGACGAGCTGAGCGTGACGCACGACTCGATCATGCTGGAGGCGTGCAACACGAGTTTCCAGGTGCACTTTCAGGTTGATCCTGACGACTTTGTGCGTGCGTACAACATCGCGCAGGCGGTCGCGGGCCCGGTGATGTGCGCTTCGGTGAACTCCCCGCTGCTGTTCGGCCGGAGATTGTGGCGCGAGACTCGGATCGCGCTGTTCCAGCAGTCGGTGGACACGCGGCAGGTGAGCGAGAGTCTGCGCGAGTCGCAGGCGCGGGTGAGTTTCGGCACGCACTGGGTCGAGGACTCGGTTCTGGAGCTTTTCAAGGAGGACATCGCGCGATTCCGGACGATCTTCGCGGATACGCACGAGGAGGACCCGCTTGCTGTTCTGGAGGCGGGCGGTGTTCCCAAGTTGTGGTCGTTGCGTCTGCACAACGGGACGGTGTATCGGTGGAATCGCCCGTGCTACGGGGTGTTCGGCGGCAAGCCGCATTTGAGGATCGAGAACCGGATTCTGCCGGCGGGTCCGACGCCGGTTGATGAGATCGCCAACGCTGCGCTCTGGTTCGGATTGATGCGGGGGATGTCGGACAGGTACGGGGATGTGACAGCGCATATGGAGTTCGATGACGCTGCGGAGAACTTCACTTCGGCGGCGCGGCACGGATTGGAGGCGCAGCTGCGCTGGATCGGGCAGGAGGCCAAGCCGGCGCGAGAGTTGATCCTGAAGGATCTCATCCCCATGGCGCGGGACGGGCTCCGGGCCGAGCGCGTCGATGCGGTTGATATCGATCGGTACCTCGGCGTGATCGAGCGCCGGGTGTCGAGCGGGATGACGGGGGCGGAGTGGATCGTGCGGAACTTCGGGACGCTGCGGAACGGCACGAACCGGGCGGAGCGGACTTATACGATCACGCGCGCGATCGCGGAACGCGGCAAGTCGGGCGCGCCGGTGCATGAGTGGAGCGCGGTCTCGGGGTCGGAGCTGATCGGGTCGCCCCGGAGTTTCCAGCGGGTCGGGCAGTTCATGACGACCGATCTTTTCACGGTGAACGAGTCGGACATCGTTGACCTCGTGGCGAGTCTGATGGACTGGAAGCACATCCGGCACATCCCGGTGGAGGACGACGCCCATCGGCTTGTGGGGGTTGTGTCGCACCGTTCGCTTTTGCGGTATCTGGCGCGGCTCAAGCAGGGGCAGACGACGCAGGCGGTGCCGGTGAGCGACATCATGCAGAAGAACCCTGTTTCGGTGACCCCCGAGACGCCCACGCTCGAGGCGATGCGGATCATGCGGGACCACCGGATCGGGTGCCTGCCGGTGGTCCGCGACGAGAAACTTGTGGGGATCATTACGGAGCACGACCTGGTGGCGCTCTCCGGGCCGCTGCTGGAACGGTTTTTGAGCGGGGAGGGAGACGCTGACGCGTCGCGGTGATGGTCCGATAGTGTGTCGCTGTGTTAATCTTGCGGGGGCGGCGTCGGGTAGGATGGTGTTGCGGCGGCGGGTATTGAAGCAGCGAAGGGCGCGGGGCCGATCTTTTGAGTGTGAGCAACGATCATTTCGAAGCGAATCGTCGCGAGGCCCTGATCAAGGGCGTCGCGGGGCTGGTTTCCCTCGGCGCGGGTGCGGCGCTCCTGGGCGGTTGCGCCTCGAGCGCCCCGACGCAGACGGCCCGACGGACGGACTACGGTCGTCGGACCACGGCGGTGGACCGGCCCAGGTATCGGCCGACATCGCCGACCTACCCATCGACGCCGACGGGTGTGATTCCGCGTTCGGCCTGGGCGAAGGGTTCGCCGGTGCCGGCGCTGATGGACACGATGCTTCCGGTTTCTCGGATCACGGTTCACCACGACGGCATGGATACGTTTTCGAGTCGGGGTGAGGGGGACGCCGCGAGCCGGCTCGAGAAGATTCGCCAGGCGCATCGCTCCAAGAACTGGGGCGACATCGGGTACCACTACCTTGTTGATCCGGCGGGCCGTGTGTGGGAGGGGCGGCCGCTTGCGTGGCAGGGCGCTCATGTGGCCAACCAGAATCCGGGCAACCTGGGCATCTGCGTGATGGGCAACTACGAGGATCAGTACCCGACCGACCTCCAACTCGAGACGGTCGAGCGGTTCGTGGCGTCGCAGATGCGTCAGTACCGGGTTCCGGTGGGACGCGTGTTCACGCATCAGGAACTCGCGGCGACGGCGTGCCCGGGGCGGAATCTTCAGCCGCAGCTGGTGGCGATTCGTCGGCCCGGCGGCGGTCTGGCTGTGGCCTGAGCGTCCGGCTATTTCGCGTTCAGGAGCATCGAGACACTGGGCGATCGGCCGTTAATCGTGCGCCAATCGAGTGCTGTGATTCGCCATGAGCCGTCCGGGGCTTTGCGCCATTCGAGGGTCCATGTGCTTGTGGCGTTGCCGGCGGACTCGGTTGTGACGAGCACGCCGATGTCTGCCTTGCCTGACCCCGCGCGCTGAACACTGACGGCGTCGATTCGTGTGGATGCTCTGCGGATGCCGTAGTGGCCCAGGGTGCTTGCGGCTGTGACAACTCGGTCTTTGTCGACGTACGGCGCGATCGAGCCGTTGACTGTGACCACCAGTCGGTCATCGAGCAGATTGCTGACCTGGCGCGTGTCGGTTCGGGCGACGGCTGCGACGAATGCCCTGGCGCCGGCGATGATGTGCTCGCGATCGGTCGTGACCATGCGGGCGGTGAGGAACGCTCCGGCGGCCAGCACGACGCCGACGCTCAGCGCGATCCATGATGCGCGGGCCCTGCCTCGCTTGCTGAGGATGGTGAAGACGATGAACGACGCGATGATGAGGACAATCGCCGTGGCGACGGGCTTCTCGAAGAGCCAGATTGCCCACGCGGGGGTCTGGCCTGGTTCGGCTGCGAGCAGGAGTCGGGCGGTTTCGGGTCCGGGCATGTTCGCCTCCCTTGGCAAAGGGGTCCGTCCTTGCCCCCCCCCATCTTCGCCCCCCCCGTCGTTGCCCCCCGTTCTTGCCCCCCCAATACCCTCCCCACGCACCACCACCTTGAATGGGTACGGGCGGATCCGGCTACATGTTGCAGGAGTCTGGGGCCTGTGTGAAGCCGCCCCCGCGAGAAGCCCGATAACGGGACTGGGGGAAGGTGCGCGCGGAGGACCCCATGACTACGACACAATCCGATCCTCGAACCGCGTCGGTCGAGCCCTTATCGGCGGTGCTCAATCGCAATCTGCTGGCGCTGTCGCTCGCCTCGCCGCGTGCGGCGGAGCGCGTGCGCGATGCGGAGCCGGCTGACGGGGTCAGTTTCAGCGAGACGCAGGACGAGGGTGCCCTGTGCGCGACGATGGACGGCGTGGCGCTCTGCAGCAAGCGGCGTCCATTGGATGAGGCCAAGCGGTTCGCGGAGTCGGTGGACTTCAAATCGAGCGGCATGATCGTGGTGCTGGGGTTTGGTGTCGGGCACCATGTGCGGGCGCTGGTGGAGCGGATCCGCGGGCGCGCGACGATCGTTGTCTTCGAGCCGGATGTCGCGTTGCTGCGCGCTGTGATGGAGCGCGTGGATTGCTCGTTCCTGGCGCGCCCGGATGTTGTGGTGACGACCGATCACGAGAACCTGGGCGCGATCTCGCGGTCTCTCGTCGGCCACGAGCCGCTGCTGGCGATGGGGACTGTGATTATCGAGCACGCGCCGAGCCGATCGCGGCTGGTGGACACGGCGCCGAAGTTTGCGCGGGCGCTGACGGAATATGTCGGGACCGTGCGGATGCACATGATCACGACGCTTGTGCATTCGGATGTGACCGTGCGGAATATGCTGATGAATCTCGACCACTACGTCGAGAGCCCGGGGATCGCGGATCTGAAGGGTGCCGCGGCGGGCAGGCCCGCCGTGGTGGTCTCGGCGGGGCCGAGTCTGCGGCGGAATCTGCACCTGCTGGCGCGGCCGGGCGTGCGGGATCGCGTGGTGATCATCGCGGTGCAGACGGTCCTGAGGCCGATGCTGGAGGCCGGGATCAGGCCGCACTTCGTCACGGCGCTGGACTACCACGAGATCAGCCGGCGGTTCTACGAGGGCCTGAGCGCGGCGGATGTCGAGGGCGTGACGCTTGTGGCGGAGCCGAAGGTGAACGCGGCGGTGCTGGAGGCGTGGCCCGGTGCCAAGCGGATGCCGAGCGATGACTTTCTGGCGACGATGCTCGGCGACTCACTTGGCGGTGAACGCGGCGCGATTCGCGCGGGGGCGACGGTGGCGCACCTGTCGTACTACCTGGCGCGGCACATGGGGTGCGACCCGGTGATCCTCATCGGGCAGGACCTCGGGTTCACCGACGGGCAGTATTACTCGAAGGGCGCTGCGATTCACGATGTGTGGGCGGGCGAGCTCAATGCCTTCAACACGCTCGAGATGATGGAATGGCAGCGGATCGTTCGCAACCGGGGGCATCTGCACAAGGCGGAGGACCATCTGGGGCGAGAGATCTACACCGACGAGCAGATGCGGACCTACCTGGCGCAGTTCGAGCGGGACTTTATGGAGGATTGCAAGCACGGGATGCGTGTGATCGACGCGACGGAGGGGGGCGTCAAGAAGTCGCACTCGGAGATTCGGACGCTGGCTGACGCGCTCGACGAGTTCGCGGCCGAGGATGCGCCACGTGTGAAGCTGCCCAAGCCGGTAGTCCCGGTGAGCGCCGGGGAGCGCGCGGCGGTGCTGGATCGGATTCATGAGGTTCGGCGGGGCGTGGTGCGGATCGCATCGATCTCGCGCGAGACGGGGCGACTGCTCAAGAGGATGCAGGAGACCGGCGATGATGAGTCCGCACTGAACAAGTTGATTGATCGGGCGCACCGGATGCGCGATGAGGTCAAGTCGATCGAGCCGGCGTGGACGCTCATGCACCGGGTGAACCAGGCGGGCGTCTTCAACCGGATTCGGTCCGACCGGGCGATCGCGGCCGAGGACGGGCTCACGGCGCGGCAGGAGCAGGTGCGCCGGATCGAGCGGGACATCACGAATGTTCGATGGATCGCGGATGCGTCGGATGTTCTGGAGGACCTCTTGGGCGCCACGCTAGCGGTCTTTGATGGCGGGGAGCGACGGACGCGAGACCTGTCGGTGCGCGAGACGGAGGATGGCGGGGTGGAGGTCGGGGCCGCGACGGTGCGGACGGGGGCGTTCGTCATCGCGGATCATGATCGATCGGCGCTCGGTCTTGCGCGGGACCTGGATGCGCCGATCTGTAGCAAGTCGGCGCTGACGCGGACGATCGAGCGGCTTGCGTTGTGCGAGCGGATCGAGCGGATCACGATTCTGTCTACTGATCCGGCGCGGACGCGGGCTCTGATTCCGGCGGCGTGCGGGCTCCCGATCGATGTGTATCCGTATGCGCGAGAGGAAGCGCGTGCGCGGTCGATCGCATCGGCGCGGAAGTGGGCGTCTGCTTGTTGGCGGGGTGGGCTGGGGTTCACGACCTGCTACGACGAGGTGCTTGATCCGTGCGCGCTGGAGAGCGCGATCGAGCAGACCGATCTGGATGCTGCGCTCGTGGTTGGCGCGGACTGGTGCCTGGTTGATCCGGCGTTGTGCGACGCGGTGATCGAGCGGCACAGCGAGAACCCGGAGGCGCACGCGCTTGCATTCTCGCAGGCGGCGCCGGGGCTTGCGGGTTGCGTTGTCTCGCGATCACTGGCCGGGGAGATCGCGTCGGCGGTGCGCAAGGGGGCCTTGATGTCGCACCTTGGAGGTGCGGTGGGGTATCTGCCGCGTGTTCCGCGGCAGGACCCAATCGCCAAGAGCCATTGCGTGATTGTCGATCCGGCGGTCCGGGATGCCGGGATGCGCTTCATTGCGGACGAGCCCGAGTCGCGGGCGGCGATCGAGAACGCGATCACGGCGCTGGAGTCTCGACCGGAATGGGGCGCCGGCGATGTGTGCGCGATTGCAGCGCTGCGGACGCGGGCCTATGTGCCGAGCGCACCGGGGGAGATCACGATTGAAATCACCACGGCGCGGGCGGGACATTCGGAGCCGGAGGCGCACGGTGCGATGCCCGTAGAGACATCGCTGGGTCTGATTCGGAGGATCGCTGAGGCGTCGCCGGGCACGCTGGTGACACTCGGAGGTTGCGGCGATCCGCTGTGCCACCCCGAGTGGCGTGCGATCGTGGATGGTGCCGTGCGGGCCGGGCTCGGCGGTGTGCATATGCGGACGGAACTCCGTTGCGCGGACGAGGACGCGCGGTATCTGGCGGCATCGGGTGTGGACATCATCAGCGTGGATCTCCACGCGGACACGGAGTCGACTTATCGCGAACTGACGGGCGCGGATGCCTACGAGCGGGTGACGACAAACATCGAGATGATTCTGCGGGCTCAGGATCGGAGCGCGGGGACTCCGACGCCGTGGCTCGTGCCGCGGATCACGCGGCGGGACG
>CALFMQ010000288.1 GCA_937879825.1 uncultured Phycisphaerales bacterium | reverse complement strand
CGGATACCAACGCCCATCCAACAACGCCGGCGGGCTCGAAGGCGGCATGAGCAACGGCATGCCCATCGTCGTCCGTGCCGCCATGAAACCCATCTCCACGCTCCTCCGCGGATTGCCGAGCGTCAACCTCAACACGCACCAACCCGAAGACTCGCAGTACGAACGCTCCGATGTCTGCGCCGTGTCCGCAGCATCCGTCGTCCTGGAAAATGTCGTCGCGTTCGAGATCGCCGCCGCCGCGCTCGAAAAGTTCGGGGGCGACTCACTCAACGAAACCAGACGCAACTACGAGACATTCCTCGACGCCGCCCGCGCGCTCCCGCTCGAAGGTCCGTCAACAAAGTTGGCGTGACGCATGCCCCCTCTCCCTCTGGGAGAGGATGTCACGAGCAAAGCGAGTGGCAGGTGAGGGCTTCTTCGTCTCCCGTTCTACCTCGTTGTTTCTCATTGTTCACTTGTGAGTCGACAACTCACCAGAACCATTTCTCATATACAAATCGGGATTGGTTATGGAGAATCGACCGCGCTTCCATGACGAGCGATCCAAGCGTGGATGTGTTTCTCGCCACTTCTGCCCGCTCGATCACATCAAGAAGCGTCTCGGCAACGCCATTGCTAGTCTTCCGACTCGCGCGCAGATGTTCACCAACAATGGCACGGATGAGGCCCTCGGCACACTTCGCCCGTGACTCCGGACTAGCGATCTCAATCCACCTCAAGATGTGCGGTAGAAGTTCTGGTGAGGCAGCGACGATGAGCCAGTCTTGCATCGGCTGGGCATCGCCAGACTCAAGCCAAGCAATAACTTCATCAGGTGTTGGATTGACCGGATCGCCGAAGTGAGACTCATCCACCTACTGAGTTCCCTTTGTGTTGATTTCCGGTTGGTCGGCTGCGCTTCCTGTGCTCACTAGAACCGACTCACCCCACCGCCTCCTTCAGCGCATCCGCCTTGTCCGTCTTCTCCCAGGTGAAGAACTCGCCATTCGCCTTGCGCCCGAAGTGCCCGTGCGCCGCCGTCGGCGAATAAATCGCCTTCCGCAGCCCGAGCGACTCGATAATCCCGCGAGGCGTCAGCGAGAACACCTCGCGCACCGCCTTGGCGATCCGTTCCTCGTTCGCCTTCGCGGTGCCCTGGCAATCCACATGCACGCTCGTCGGCTCGGCCACGCCGATCGCGTACGACAACTGAATTTCGCACTTATCCGCGAGCCCCGCCGCCACGATGTTCTTGGCGATGTACCGCGCCATGTACGCCGCAGAGCGGTCAACCTTCGTCGGGTCCTTGCCGCTGAACGCGCCGCCGCCGTGCCGACCCATCCCGCCGTAGGTATCGACGATGATCTTCCGACCCGTCAACCCCACATCGCCGTGCGGCCCGCCGATCTCGAAGTTCCCCGTCGGGTTCACATGCACCTTGATGTCGTCGTTCCACCACGTATCGCCCAGCACCGGCTTGATGATCCGCTGCTTCACCATCTCCCGCAGCTCGCCCTGCGCCTTGGCCGGGCTCCACTTCGGAGCGTGCTGCGTCGAGAGCACCACCGTGTCCACCCGCACCGGCTTGCCGCTCTCGTCGTACTCGAGCGTCACCTGGCTCTTGGCGTCCGGGCGAAGCCCCTCGATCTCGTTGGCCTCACGCGCCGACTTCTGCTTCGCAACCAACCGGTGCGCCAGATGAATCGCCAGCGGCATAAAGGTGCCCGGCTCGAGCCCCTCCGTCTCCCGGCACGCGTACCCGAACATCATGCCCTGATCGCCCGCGCCCTCGCGGTCCACGCCCATCGCGATATCACGCGACTGCTGCTTGAGCGACACCAGCACAGCGCACGACTTGTCGTCGAAGCACATGTCCGCCTCGGTGTACCCGATCTTCCGGATCGTCTCGCGGACGATGTCCGAGATCTCGACGTACGCCTTCGTCGTCACCTCACCCGCCACCACCGCCATGCCCGTCGAGACCATCGTCTCGCACGCGACCCGCGACAACGGGTCCTCCTTCAGCATCGCGTCCAAAACAGCGTCGGAAATCTGGTCGGCAACCTTGTCGGGGTGACCCGCCGACACGGACTCGGAAGTAAAGAAGTAATGACCCATGGGTGGATTGTCTCACAGTTCGCGTGTCAGGTGTTCGAGCGATGCCCCGAATGTGCATCCATGTTTGCGGATGAACGGCAGGAGCAGGCGAGTCGCCGAGTGTAGGTCCACCGGCGCGCTCCCTCAACCGATCACGCAATCCCCAAAACGAAACCGCCCCGCTGGACCGGCATAGTGGCCAAGCGGGGCTGTCTCGGGATGCGGACCTGTTTGCTCGGAAGTGCAGCCCTGTGCTGCTGCAGTCCCGAGCAGGTGGGGGGGTGGGGTGTGGGGGGGGTGGGGGGGTGTGAGGTTCGGTCCGCTCCAAGGGGTGGGGGGGTGGGGTGTGGCAGGTTGCTTGCGTTGGCTCTCGCGAGCCGGTGCATCGGGAACGAGGGTGTGTGACCTGCCCACCTGGCCACACGCTCCCCCGATCCCGGCGAACCGGCTTGTTCTCTCCTCAAAGGCGCCGGGGTTGTTTCCAAGCCCGACGCCCGATCTGACTCGCCACCAAACGGGGCCACGACGAAAGAAGAGAAACAACCGCCGTGCCAAACGCCCTGACGGGCCGCAATCGCCCATTCCGCTGCTCTGGCACCCACTCAATATGAAATGCAACAATAAAAATAACGATTAATAGCAGTTGATCCATCAATAACGAGATGCAACAATCCATGTATGCGGCAAGTCGCGTGGACCATCATGGCCGGCACCGCTCCCGTTCCGCTCATCGAAGTGGACGACTCAGGGAGACTCCGCCGAGCCGCACCCGCCGCAGCCGCCCTCCTCGCCCTTCCTGCATCCGGAGTCAGCGGCTCCCCGCTCGACCCGCTCTTCCGGGCCGGCTCCATCACGCAGCTCCTCAATGAAGCACTCTCCGACGGCGGCGTCGCCGTCCTCCGAGATCAGGAACTCGCCGGCACCATCACCGATAGCCCCCGCACATTCGATCTCATCGCGTCTCCCCAACCCGATGGCTCCCGACTCATCGCCGTCATCGACGCATCGACGCGTCGGGCGCTCTCGCGCGAAATCGAACGCCTCCAGTCCCTCCTCGCCGACGCCCAGCGCGAGCAGGCCCGACTCGGCCAGATCCAGCGCGAACTCACCGCCGAGCCCCCGCGCATCATCGGCTCCTCCGCGCCCATGCTCCGCATGAACGATCAGGTCCGCCGCGTCGGGCCCACCGCCGCCACTGTCCTCATCCACGGCGAGTCCGGCTCGGGCAAGGAACTCGTCGCCCGCGCCATCCACGCCGCCTCGCCGCGCGCCGGCAACGCCCTCATCGCAGTCAACTGCGCCGCGATGCCAGACACACTCATCGAGTCCGAACTCTTCGGCCACGAACGCGGCGCATTCACCGGCGCCGACCGCGAACGCCACGGCAAGTTCGAACTCGCCGACAAGGGCACGCTCTTCCTCGACGAGATCGCCGAACTCTCCGCTTCCGCCCAGGCCAAACTCCTCCGCGTCCTCCAAGAAGGCGCCTTCGAGCGCGTCGGCGGCAGCCAGACCATCCGCGTCGATGTCCGCGTCGTCGCCGCGACACACCGCGACCTCGCCGTGCAGGTCGCGCGCGGGCGATTCCGCGAAGACCTCTTCTACCGACTCAATGTCTTCCGGATCGATGTACCCTCGCTCCGAGACCGGCGCGAGGACATCCGCGCGCTCGCCGAGTTCCTCCACGAGAAACACGCCAAGGCCATCGCCCGACCCGTCCTCCCGATCTCCGAGCGATCCATGCGTCGCATGCTCGCCTACCGCTGGCCCGGCAATGTCCGCGAACTCGAGAACGCCATCGAACGCGCCACCATCCTCTCCACCGGACACGAACTCGAAGTCGAACTCCCCCAAGGGCCCGCAGCCATCGCCGACCCCGGCCGCGATCGGGCCCGCGACGGCACCACCGGCCTCCCCAAGGATGTCCTCCTCGATCTCACCCTCGACCAGCTCCAGCGCCTCCAGATCATGCACGCCCTCGAAACCAGCGGCTACAAGGTCTTCGGCGACAACGGCGCCGCGACCAAACTCGAGATCAACCCCCAGACCCTCCTCTCACGCATGGACAAACTCGGAATCCCGCGCCCACGCACCCTCCGCGCCGCGCAGAAGCGGGTCCGACGCGCCTCGGGCGAGTAGGTCGCGCGGTACCCTGTCGCGTTTCGTTCACCGCCCCCCGCGCGAGCCGCCATGCCCATCCCGGTCGATCATCACAAGTTCTTCGGCTCCTGGGCGCGCTTCGCCACCTCCAGGCCATGGCTCATTATCGCCGTCGCCTTCGTCACCACGCTGCTCGCGGGCGTCTACGCCGCCAACTCCATCTCATTCCACTCCGACCGCTCCGATCTCATCGATCCCTCCCTCCCGTGGCAGCAGCGCTACGCCTCCATGAAGCACCGCTACCCGCGCTGGGACGACCTCATCGTCGTCATCGATCGCGCCTCCGCGCCAGACGACCAAACCGCCTACGCCTTTATGGATGCGCTCGCCGACCGCCTCCGCGCCGACGATCGCTTCGGTCAGGTCACCGCCGGCTTCGACCGCAAGAACCTCCCCGCTTGGCTGCTGCTCACCGAACCCACCGAGCGCGTGCAGTCCGTCGCCGATGCACTCAAGCGCACCGCGCCCGTCCTCAACTCCCCATCACTCGCCGACCTGCTCTCGCTCACAGCCCTCGGGTCCGCAGCCCTCGATGAGCAATCCCGCAACGGGCTCACCGGCCTCCTCGAACGCGCCGCCGCCGTCGCAGAGGGCCAAGGCGACTCGATCCTCGGCATCGAGGCGCTCTCCGGCACCGAGCGCATCTCCACCGCCGAACTCGCCATCATGCTCGTCTCAAAGTCACGCGAGAAAGACAGCGCCACCGGCGGCGTCGACGCCCAGCGCGAGATCGTCGCCGCTCTCCGCGCCCACATCGCGGGCACACGCGCATCCGACGCCCGGTTCGCGTCGATCGACGCCGGCGTCACGGGCGTCCCCGTGTTCGAGTCCGACGAAACCACCCAGAGCATGACCGACGCCACCCGCGCCACCATCCTTTCCTTCATCCTCATCGCGCTCCTGATGGTCATCGTCTACCGAGGCGTCATCGCGCCCTCGCTCGCGCTCATCTCTCTCCTCGTCGGAATCGCGTGGTCCTTCGCGTGGGTCGCCGTCTCCGTCGGCCACCTCCAGGTCCTCTCCGTCGTCTTCACCGTCGTCCTCCTGGGGCTCGGCATCGACACCGCCATCCACCTCATCGCGCGCCTCGAACTCACGCACCCCGACCACGACCACATGGGCGGCGCGCTCGTCAAGACCTACCGCAGCATCGGGCCCGGCGTCATGACCGCCACCGCCACCACCGCCGCCGCCTTCGCAGCCACAGCGCTCACACGCTTCGCCGGCGTCGCCGAGATGGGCAAGATCGCCGCGGGCGGATTGCTCCTCTGCACCATCTCCGTCATGACCGTCCTGCCCGCGCTCCTCATGGTCCTCCCCAAGCCGGAGAAGCGCATGCGCGCCCGCCGCGGCGGCGAGTCGCGCCCGTTCGCGGGCCGCCTCGGACTCTGGCTCGACAAACACCCCCGCACCATCATGTTCATCTCATTCGTCGTGCTCACGCTAGCCGGCACC
>CALFMQ010000287.1 GCA_937879825.1 uncultured Phycisphaerales bacterium | reverse complement strand
CGGCGTCATCGCCTTCCTCGCCGGCAACATCGAAGACCTCCCCTCCAGAGTCCGCCTCGATACCCGGTCATACTCAATCGATGCGCCCTTCGACTGCACCATCGAAGCCACCAACTTCATGCTCGGCCAGCGCTCCGCCCTCCTCCCCTACGCGCCCCAGGCCGTCCACGACCTCCTCCAGCGCTTCTCCGGCCCCACCGCGCAGCTCACCGCAAACATCATCGTCAAGCGCGAGCAGCCCCAACCCGCCGACGCCGCACCCCAGCCCATCAAGTCGTCCGGCCTCGTCACCTTCACCAACGGCGCCATGCGCTACGAAGAGTTCCCCTACCCCATCTCCAATGTCCGCGGAGAACTCGAGTTCACCAACAACCTCATCAAGATGAACCGCCTCTCCGGCGCCGGGCCCACCGGCGCCAAGATCCTCGCCTCCGGAACCGTCATCCCCGACCTCGTCGGTCCCGGGCTCGACCTCCAGATCGACGCCTTCGGCGTCCCCTTCGATGAACACCTTCTCAACACGCTCACCGACATCGGCCACACCGAAGTCCAGCGCATCTTCAACCGCGACGCCTACAGCCGACTCATCGACGCCAACCTCGTCCGCGACCCCGCCTCACCCGCACAGGACGGCGCGCCCCCGCCCATGCCCCTCGCCGGCCCCGTCGACATCTCCGTCCATGTCACACGCTCACTGGGCGAAGCGCCATCCCTCGCCACCGACTTCGTCATCACCATGGAGTCCGGGGGCGTCGCCTGCGAGGTCTTCCCATACCCCGCCATCCTCGATGCGCCACTCAAACTCCGAATCACCCACGACGCCGTCACCATCAACGAGGCACAACTCCGGGGGCTCACCGGCGGCTCGATCACCCTTAACCTCAACATGCTCGACGATCGACCCGTCGATCTCGATCAGCACCCCGATGTCCTCCTGACGGTCCGCGATGTCCCCGTCGATCGCTACCTCCTCCACGCCGTCCGCGAAACTTCATCCGGCGCGCGGGGCGGCTTCGGAATCGGTTCGCACGCCGATCCCGCCCGCTCCGACGACTCCGCCGCCGACATCCTCAGCGATCCCGCAGCACTCCTCACCGCGCTCAATATCGAAGGCGTCGTCTCCAGCGAAGCCCGAATCTCCTTCCCCCACGACGCCGACACCCAGTACCGCGCCACCGTCAACCTCGACGAAATCTCGGCCCGGCCCAACAACGGCCAGATCATGCAGGGCGTCGACGGGCAACTCGTCCTCGACAACGCCGGAATCCAACTCCAGGCCGTCACCGCGCGCCTCGGCGCCGGAACCGTCCAGATCAACGGCGCCGTCGGCATCAACGAGGGCGCACTCGATCCCGCATCGCTCCGAGCAACCATCGACTGCAAATCACTCCCGCTCGAAACACCCCTCGCGCCCATCGCCGAACTCTTCTCGCGCGACTGGGCCGCAAGGCTCCAGACTATCGCCGACCAGCGCCGCCCCGCCGGCCTCGTCGACGCCACCCTCAACCTCGCCGCCGACGATGTCCAGCACATCGCCATCACCGCCGTCGATCACGCCTCCTTCGACGCCCTCGACGGCCGCATCACCATCGACTCCTTCGACGGCCGCATCGAACTCGCCGACGCCGAATACCACTTCCGCGACGCCCGCGCCGCCGTCCGGTTCGATGATCTCCCCCTCGGTCAACTCCGCGTCAACGGCACCATCACCAGCAAACCAAACAATCCACCCCTCGCCATCACCGCGTCCGATCTCGCCATCGGCTCGCCCGCCGTCCGCAACATCATGCGCAGCGCGGCCCCCGGACTCGTCGCATGGCTCGAGCAAAACCGCGTCGAAGGCGCCGCCGAACTCACGCTCAACCTCGTCCGCGCCGACGCAAGCGCGGATGATGCGGGGGATGCGAAGAGTAGGGGGGGCGAAGGGGAAACCGGGGGGTGGCGCGCCGTCTCCGGCTCCATCGCCCCGTCGCGCCTCGCCATGGTCATCGATGATCAACCCGTCGAACTCTCGCGCGTCGCCGGCGCCGTCCGATGGGACGACGCCACCATGACCTTCGACGATGTCGCCCTCGCCGCCGCCGACTTCTCCGCCACGCTCAAAGGCGCCGTCGGCATTGCCGGCAACACCGATGCGCAGATGTCCCTCTCCCTCAGCGCCGTCGGCATCCCCGCGCCCCTCCGCATCATCATCCCCCAGCGCGCCCGCGCCCTCCTCGACGCCCTCTCCATCACCTGCGCCGGCCCCATCGAGATCAACAACGCCACATGGACCCGCACCGCCGGCGCCGAGTCCCTCGATGCGACCGTCAACTTCGCCGACGCCTCCTTCGTCACCGGCGTCGCCGCCGAACACGCCAGCGGCACCGCCGCCGTCAAACTCTCCCCCGCCTCCGACGCCCGACCCGCCGCCTTCAGCGTCGATATCGATGCGCAATCGCTCGTCCTCGCCGGCGTCAACATGAATGACGCGCGCATCGAGATCCGCTCCGACGGGCAGGGCAACACCGTCAATATCCCCGTCATCCGCGCCGAAGTCCACGGCGGCTCCATGACCGGCCGCGCATCCGTCGCGCCAGACGATGCCGGCAAACGACGCTTCGACTTCTCCGCCGAACTCGCCGGCGTCCCCTTCTCCGATGTCCTGGCCGATCTCGAGTCCTCCGACGACACGGCACGCCGAGTCAACCGCGGCACGCTCGAAGCAAACCTCTCCCTCACCGGCGCGCTCGACGGCCCCGACCGCCGAGGCAGAGGCGTCGTCCGCGTCCAGGGCGGCGACCTCCTCGCCATGCCCGGCGTCGTCAAACTCCTCGAGCTCTCCAACCTCCAGGCGCCGCGCGGCGAGATCATGGAGTTCGGCTACGCCGACTTCTTCATCCAGGACGCACGCCTCGTCATCTCCGACCTCGCCATCATGTCGCCCTCCATCGTCGTCTCCGGCGCGGGTGAAATCCGCTGGCCCGACCTCGATGTCAACATGAACTTCCGCTCCCAGGCACGCTCGCGCGTCGCCTTCGTCTCAGACATCCTCGAAGGACTCCGCGACGAGTTCGTCACAACCGTCGCTCGCGGCACCCTCTATGATCCCCGCCTCGAGTTCGAGCAACTCGCCGCGACCCGAAAGTTCGTCGAGACAGTCTTCGGCGGCCCGCAGAAAAAAGAACCCAAACGAAAGAACAAATGACCACCTTCGACAACAACACACAATCCA
>CALFMQ010000286.1 GCA_937879825.1 uncultured Phycisphaerales bacterium | reverse complement strand
CCGCGCCGAGCAGACCGTTGTGATCGATGCCCACCTTGCCCAGCAGACTCGCCACCGCCACGCCGTCCGCCTGCTCGCGCACGCTCCGGCGTTCCAGATGCACGCCCTTGATGCCCAGCTGCCGCGCTTCTTCAACGCGGGAGTCACTCAGCACATCGCCGACGCTCAGATAGCGAATCGGCTTCAGGCCCGCGTCCACGCGCTGGCGGCTCTGCGCCACCTTGGCCATCACGCGGTCCGCAACCTCCTGAAAGTCCATCTCCGCGACAATCGCGAGCTTCTCGAGCGTCGGGCCGAACGGCTCCTCCAACTCCGACGGGTCCACAAACAACCGGAACCCGCCCCGCGTCGAGGCCAGCACCCGACCGCGACGATCGAGCAAATCCCCGCGCGCCCCCTCGTACACGCGCCGGCTCGCGCGGTCCTGCACGAACCCCGACAACCGATCGCCCGGCGCCAGCTGCAACTGCACGACGCGCACGAAGATCGCGCCCATCAGCAGAATCGTCGCAAATACCACAACGCGGAACACAACATCCGCGCGCTTCCGCCGTGCGTCACGAATCTCGTCAATCGCCAGCGCCACGCCCGCCCCCTCCCATCCCAACGGGGCCATGCATCGCGTCCGCCGCCGTCACGGGAGTCCCGTCGGGCAGACACCACTCCAGCGGAATCGGCTCCATCACCTGCCTCGAGGCGTACTCCTCCTCGAGGTCCTGCGGCGTGACGCGCGAAGCGATCTCGGCCCGGAGACGCCACAGCGTCCGCTCCATCTCGATCATCCGCTCCGCCGCCTCGGTCATCTCGTGCACCGCCTGCAGCCGCTGCTGGCGCACCACGAGCAACGAAGCGCCCGCACCCGCACCGATCAGGATGAGCAATGCAAACTTCCAGACCACATCGGTCTCCGCGATCAGCAACCTCACCCGCGCGCCGGCATCTTCAGCACCATGCCAACCGTGATCTCGTCCGCGTTGACGATCTGATCCTTGTTCAGATCGAGGATGTCCTGCATCCGCTTCACCGTGCCCAGCTCGCGCTGCGAGATCAGCCCCAGCGTGTCGCCCTTCTTGACGGTGTAGCTCCACGCGCCGCCCGACTTGGGCTTCGTCGCCTGCTTGACGGGCGTGGCCGGTGCCGTCCCAGCCGGCGCACCCGAGACCGCTTCGCCAAGCAGCGCGCTCTTCGTCGGCACGAGAATCGTCACGCCCGGATGCACCACCCCGCCGTCGCCCACCCGCCCCTTATTGAACTCCGCCAGCTTCTTGTACAGATTCCCGTCCCCGTAGTACTTCGCCGCGATGCCCCACAGGGTCTCGCTCGGCTGCACGGTGTGCCGCGTCAGATCGCGCGGATCGATATCCGTGCGAACATCCCGCGCGACCTCATCCGCGGGCGGGTTCACCGGGGCGCCCATCCGGATCTCGTTCGTCGGCTCGGTCTGAATCGCCGACGGCGGCGTATGCCCGTTGGCCAGATCATGAATCGCCGTGTTCACCGAGTCCGCCAGCGACTTAAGCACCGAGCGCTCGCCATCATTCGATGCCAAGCGCGTGTCTCCCGCCGTGTCAGTCACCGCGGGCGCGCTGTCCGCCGGCCGCTCCGCCACCTCTTGCGCACCGGGAAGATCGAACGCGATATCACGCCCGCCCGGCCCCAGCAATCGCGACGAACCGTTGTCCGCGATCACACCGCCGCCCTCCGCCCGGCTCGCGCCGGAGAAATGATCGGAAATCAGAATCGCCACCGCCAGAACGAGGGCGAATCCGACAATCAAAGCCAGTTTGTGTTCGCGGGTCATGGGCGTCGCATCCTTGCACGCAGGCGTCTCGCCGAGGGCGTCAGGCGCCCTCAGCATCCAGGTTGTTTGGCGATTCCTTTCGCCGAGTCAGAGTTGTATCACGACGCACCGCCTTGCGGGGCGATGCGCACAAAAAAATCACGTCAACTCGATCACGCGCAGCCGCGCCGAGCGCGATCTCCGGTTCATCCCCACCTCGTCCTCCGTCGCCTCGACGGGCTTGCGCGTCAGCGCCCGCGCCAAGCCGCTCTCGCACATCCGGGCAAACGCTCGCTTCACGATCCGATCCTCAAGCGAATGGAACGAGATGATCCCGACACGCGCCCCGCCCGCCAACCAACCGCCCGCAACCGAACCGCCACGACGGAGCATCGCCCCGCGTTCAACCGACTCAAGCAACGACTCGAGGTTTCCCAGTTCGTCATTGACCGCGATCCGCAGCGCCTGAAAAGTTCGCGTCGCAGGATCGATCCTCCCGGATCCCGCCACGCCGACAACCGACCGGATGATCTCCGCCAACCGGGATGTGGTCTCTATCGGCGAGCGCTCCCGTTCGGCGACAAGTTTTCGCGCCACCGCCCGCGCCAGCCGCTCCTCCCCGTAATCCCGAATAATCCCCGCCAACTCCGCCTCCGGCAGCGTGTTCACCAGGTCCGCCGCCGTCTCCCCCCGCGACGCATCAAGCCGCATATCCAAGGGCCCCACACGCATGAAGCTGAACCCCCGCGCCGCATCGTCCATCTGCGTCGACGAGAATCCCAGGTCCGCTAGCACCATGCCCGCCGCAAGCCCCCCCTCCGCCATCCGCCGCGGCAGGTCGGCAAAGTTCCCGCGATAACCGACCACCCGCGCCCCGCTCCCCGCCGACTCCACCGCCAGCCGCGCCGCATCCAGGCACTCCGCATCCAGGTCGTTCAAAACGACCGTCCCGCCCGCGCCAAGCGCCAGCGACATCCGCGCCGCGTGCCCGCCGCGGCCCGCCGTGCAGTCCGCATACGTCTCCCCCGCTCGCGGCGCAAGCAATCGCACCACCTCATCCGCCAGCACCGGGATGTGCACATCGGGTCGGCTTTGGTTCGGCTCGCTCACGCGACAAGCGTACACGCATTCTCACTTGTCCCACGCCGATCGCCCGCGCCTCTTGCCACCCTCCGACGAACGCATACGATTTTCTCCGACGGGTTCGCGCACCGCGTGCCGCACCTCGTAGAGGGCGGCTTCCGGCCATGTGGCCGGTCTGGTGAACGGAACCGTCACTCAGAGGCCCCGAGCATCGGGGTTTTCGTCATGAATCCGCAGAAGCCCGCTTCTGGCAAGCCTGAGCAATCCAAACCCGCCTCCAAGCCCGCCCAGCCCGCCGCCAAGCCGGCGCAGCCGCAACCCGGCAAGCCCCAGCAGGCGCCCCAGAAGCCCGGCATGAAGCCCAAGGCGTAATCAACTTCCAATCCTCCTGAAATCAAGCCGCCCACGGATGTCTCCACGGGCGGCTTTTTTCTTGCGCGCCGCGCGCCCCTTTACACTCTCGCCATGAACACACCGCGCACGCTCCTCGCCGCCACGCTCCTACTCACATCGCTCATCCTCAGCGCGTGCGCCCCCGATCGAATCCTCATCGATCTCGCGCCCGGTGACGGCCGCCTCACCGAAACCGCCGTCTTCAAAGACTCCGGCGCACCCGACACCGCGCCCAAGATCGCCATGATCGATGTCTCGGGCATGATCGCCTCCATCGCCACCGGCGGCCTCATCCCGTCGGGAGGCAATCCCGTCGACGATCTCGTCGCACGACTCAACAAGGCCGCCGAAGACGCCTCCGTCCGCGCGATCATCATCCGTGTCAACTCGCCCGGCGGCACAGTCGCCGCATCCGAAACAATGTACAACGAGATCCGCGCCTTCAGAAAGCGCACAAAGAAACCCGTCGTAATCTCGATGGCGGAAGTCGCCGCTTCCGGCGGCTACTACATCGCCCTTGCCGGCGACCAACTCGTCGCCCAACCCTCCTCCGTCACCGGTTCCATCGGCGTCATCTTCCAGACCTTCAACTTCTCCGAGGGCATGCGCCGCTTCGGCATCGAGTCGCGCGCCGTCGTCTCCCGATCCAACAAAGACATCGCAAGCCCCTTCGAGCCGCCCGTCGAAGAGCACTACGCCATCCTGCAATCACTCGTCGACGACTTCTACGCCAAGTTCCGCGCCCTCGTCGCCGAGCGCCGCCCGAGTATCGCCCCCGCCGACATGGACACCGTCACCGACGGCCGCGTCTTCACCGGCTCACAAGCCCTCGAACTCCACCTCGTCGACAAACTCGGTGGCGTCCGCGAAGCGTTCGATGCCGCCAAATCCCTCGCCGAACTCGACCGCGCCCAACTCGTCAAGTACCACGCCCAAGGCCGCCGCCCCAACTCCGCCTACGCGCTCGGGCCGGAACTCGACTCGCGCCTCAATCCGCCGCAGAGCACCGAGATCAACCTCGTCCAACTCAATCTCGCCGCCGCAGAGTCCGCCGGCGCGTCCGGTTTCTATTACCTCTGGACGCCCGCCTTGACCCGGCCGTGACTCTCGCCGATCACACTCCTACCGTTCATCCTCGCCGCACCGATCGGCGAATCACCCCTTCAGCACTCCAGGAGGCGCCCATGCCGCGCACCACAACCGTCCTCATCCCCTCAATCGCAATCGCCTTCGCCGCGCTGGCCCTCTCAGCGTCGTGGATGATCAACCCGGCCCGTGCGGCCAACCAGCACCGCGCCGCCGATGCCTCCATCGCCGTGGTCTCGACACCCGACATCATGAACGACCTCATGGAGTCCGACCGCTTCGCGCCCGATCGTGAGCGATACGCCGAAGAGCGCCGCGCCGAGCTCCAGCCGATCGCCGATCAACTCCAGAAACTCCAGCAGCAACTCCAGGGCATGACCGAGGAAGACCCGCAGTTCCCCGCCCTCGCCCAGCAGTTCAACCAACTCCGCAATCAGGCGTTCCAGAAGCAGAACGAGATCAACGCGGACCTCGAGAAGTTCACCGCAAATCAGGTCATCGAGGCCTTCAAACTCGTCCGCTCCTCATCGCAGGCCGTCGCCGAAGACCTCGGCTACGACTATGTCATCACCTCCGCCGACGAAGAGAAAGAACTCGACCCGCAGAATGTCGAGATCGCACTCCGCCAGATCATGGCCCGCCCCGTCCTCGCGTTCCCCGAAGACGCCGACATCACCGACGATGTCCGCGAAGACCTCAACCTCGAATAATCACGACAAGTCTCTCGTGCCATGAGCAAAGCGAAGTCTTGCCCGTGAGGTCCTGAACCCCGGGTGCCATGGGCAAGACTCTGTCTTGCCCGTGATTCCGTGAACTTCGGGTGCCATGGGCAAGACTCTGTCTTGCCCGTGTCCCCCTATTCATCCCCGACAACCGCCCCCAACTCCGCCGCCAGCGCATCTACCAACACCCGCTTCACCTCCGGCATCGCGGGGCACGCAGCGCCCAACTCGCGCTCCAGACTCGTCACGCCCACACCCGCCAGCCCGCACGGCACGATCATCCCGAAATGCTCAAGCCGTGTCGTCACATTGAGCGCCAGCCCGTGCATCGTCACCCACCGCCGGACGCGCACGCCCAGCGCCGCGATCTTCCGCAGTTCCAGCGACCGCGCCTCATCCGGCGCAACCCACACACCCGTCATCCCCTTCTCGCGATGCGTCTCCACGCCGAACGCTGCGGACGCGCGCATCACCGCCCCCTCGAGCGCGCGCATATACCCGTGCAGTCCGAGCCCCCCGCCGCCCAGCCGATTCAGATCGACAATCGGGTACACCACCAGCTGCCCCGGCCCGTGATAGGTGATGTCACCCCCGCGATCCGTCTCGCAAACCTCGACACCCGCCCGCGCCAGCGCATCATCACCCGCGACCAGATGCGCCCGCGCCCCCTGCCGGCGGCTCACCGTGATCACCGCAGGATCATGCTCAACAAGCAGGATCGTCCCGACGCAGCCGTCCCCCCGCTCCCGCGCCGCCAGCACCCCGCCGTGCACATCGCGCTGCACATCGAACGCGCGCCCGTACGCCATCCGCCCCAGATCGCGCACCTGCACCGTGTTGCCTGCCGCCCGCGCGCCCGTAACTCAGTCCTCCTCGTCGGGCGACATATCGCCCAACTGCCCCACCGCCGCCTCGTACGCCAGCACGAACTTCGCCAGACTCGAACCCGCGCGCGCCGCATCGCAACTCGCAGCATCAATCGGCGTCCTTGACCGGAACACGAACAACTTCTCGTCGTTCCGGTAGTGCTGCATCGGCGCCAGCTTCTTCCCCTCGTACCCCGTGTCCGCCAGCTCCTCGTCGATCATGTCGTCCAGATCATCGCCGCCGTACACGAGCGTCTGCTCGATCGACTGGCTCAGGTACCGGTCCGCGCTCACCCACGACACGAACACGCCGCCCGCATCAACCTCCACACGATAGAACGCACCCTCCGGCGCTTCACTCGCGTGCGCCACGAGCATCCCGCTCTCGATCACAACCGAGTCAAACCGCCCGCTCGCCTCGAGCTCACGCCTCGCGACTTCCATCGCCTCCCGCACACGATCCGTCACCATCGACTCCGCTCCAATCGCTCCATGTTCACATTCCGCCATGATCCGGCCGCAATCATAGCCCGCACCCGCAGCCCCCAAGTGTAGACTCCACCCCGATGCCACCGCCCGCTCAATCATCCCCCGATCAGGTCTGGACGACCAAGCGTCTCCTCGATTGGCTCGCCGGCGCACTCGCCGAGAAATCCATCGACTCGCCCCGCCTCTGCGCCGAGATGCTCCTCACGCACGTCCTCCGCTGCAACCGCATGCACCTCTACACCCAGGCCGACCGCCCCGCCTCATCCGACGAACGCGAAGCGCTCCGCGACCTCGCGGCCCGCGCCCTCAAGCACGAACCCGTCCAGTACCTCGTGGGCGAGGCATGGTTCTTCGCACTCGAATTCCAAGCCGACCGCCGCGCCCTCATCCCGCGGCCCGCCACCGAGACCATCGTGGAGACCATCCTCCAGCACGCCCGCAACAACCCCGTCACCGAACCGCTCCGCGTCGCCGACGTCTGCACCGGCTCCGGCTGCATCGCGATCGCCCTGGCAAAGAACCTCGCGGGCGCGCACTTCACCGCGACCGACATCTCCCCCGATGCGCTCGCGCTGGCGCAGGAAAACGCTCATCGCCACGCCGTCGCCGACCGCATCGAGTTCCTCCAAGGCGATCTGCTCGCGCCGATCCCCGCCGACGCCGCCCCGTTCCACTACATCGCATCCAATCCCCCCTACATCCCGGATCACGAGTGGGGCGCCGTCGAACCCAATGTCAGGGATTACGAGCCCACCATCGCGCTCCGCGCCGGCGCCGACGGCCTCCGCTTCGTCAATCCCCTGATCGACCGAGCGCCAGACCTCCTCGCCCCGGGCGGCACGCTCCTCATCGAGATCGCAGCGTGCACCGAGCAACAAGCCCTCTCGCGCGCCGCCGCGAGCCCCCGCCTCCGCGCCCCGCGCATCCTCAAAGACCTCGAAGGCCTCCCGCGCGTCCTCGTCGCGCACCGCGCCTGACGCTCACCCCACCGCTTCCCCCAGCGCCCGCTTCACCTCTTCGATCAGTTTCTCGACCTGGAACGGCTTGAACAGCACATTCTGCAGGCCCTCCTGGCTCGCGCGCACAATCGAATGGTGCGGGTCGTACCCGAACCCCGTCATCAGGATCACCGGAGTCTGCTTGGCGCGATCCTTCGCGGCCGCAAACACCTCGTACCCCGTAC
>CALFMQ010000285.1 GCA_937879825.1 uncultured Phycisphaerales bacterium | reverse complement strand
CGACCGGCAGCAGCATCGCGCGACGCTCGAAACCGTCCAGATCGATCTTCACCGGCTCGTCGGACTTGTCCTCGGCCTTGGACTCATCGACCTCCTCATCCGATCGGGTCGCCTCCCAGGTCCCGCCCATCCCCATCTCGACGATCTGCCAGGTTCCCGTGATCTTGTCGCCATCGAGCGTGCCCTTGACGATCGAGGTCATCCCGTTCTCCGAACTGCTCAAAGTCAGCTCGCCGGTCGCCTCGTCGAAGGTCACCACGTCGGAGTCATCGGTCTCGCCCATGAACTCCGTCTCGGAGTAGAACGTGCCGTCCTCCCGCGCGATGATGGTGATCTTGATCGACATCTCATCGTCGGGCAGTCCCATGGCCTTCAAGCCGCGGACAACGCCCTCCCACACCCCATGGATCGGGCTGGCGGGCGCATCGGCGTTCTCATCCGCGCCCGCCTCTTCGTCCGCCGCGTCGTCGGAGCCGGCTTCTGTGTCAGCATCCGCTTCCGCCTCGTCGTCCCACTCCTCCTCTTCGTTCTTCAACTTCCACGGATTCTCGACTTCCGAGTTCAGCGGCACCGCGAGCAGCACGCCCGAGTCGCGATACACAAAGGTCGTGTCAATGTCAGAGTAAGTGGGGGAGAAGGTCCGGCTCGACGTCATATAGAGGAACTCGCCCTTGCGATCGAAGGCGGGCGAGGTCGTCGCGAACATCGGGCTCGTGACCGGGGTCAACTCACCCGCCTCGATGTTGTACAGATGAACAACCCCCATCCCGTTCGCTTCATCCGCGATCGAGAACGCCAGCCACTTCGAGTCGTGCGACCAGGAGACTTCCTGACCGAGGGGGTTGATTGCCCACGGATCGGTCGCGACATGCTTCGTCGTGGCGCTTTCAACATCGAGTAGCTTGATCTCGCCGGTCTTCTCGGTGAAGCAGATCGACTTGGAGTCGGGCGACCAGTTCACGATATGGCGATACCCCGTCCCGTCGCTCGTGAGCTGGCGCGTCTCGCCCTTCCCGTCGGACTGCTTGATGTAGACCTCATATTCGCCCGTCTCGTCCGAGAGATATGCGATCCACTTGCCATCGGGTGACCACGACGGATCGCGCTCCGCCACGCCGCCCGTGCGCGTCAGATTCCGCGTGATGCCATCCTCGGCGGGGAGCGACCAGATATCGCCGCGCGCCTCCACCGCCAGCCGCTTGCCGGTCGGCGAGATCGTCCCGGCGCTCACATACTGCGAGTAATCGATCTGGTTCGGCCGCAGCGAGGGGCGATCACCCGGAATCTCGATCTCGATCTTCCGGCTCGTGCTTGTCGCCAGGTCAAGGAGGTACACATCCGGACCGTTCTGGAAGACGATCTCGCCGTTCCCGTTCGCGCCCGGGCCGATCGACGGCCATTTGCAGTCGAAGTCCTCGAAGTTTGTCACCTGCGTCCGCCGATCCGTCTGCGTGTCGAACGACCAGATGTTGAGCTTGTGATTCGGGCCGGCGTCGGACAGATAGTACACCGTATTGCCCTGCCACATCGGAATCGTGTCGGTGCCCTTCCAGTCGGTGATCTTCCGCGACGAGTTGTCGCGAAGATTGAACAGCCAGATATCCGTTGCCATCCCGCCCTGGTACCGCTTCCAGGTCCGGAAGTCGTGCAGGTGCGGCGAATACGCGAGCCATTCACCGTCCGCGCTGATCGTGCCGTTCGCGCCGTATGGCACCGGCAACTGCTCGGGCAAACCACCGTTCGCATCGACTTTGAAGAGTTGCTGCTGCCGCGCCAGCCCCGCGAGGCCGTTCGCGAAGAAGACGATCTGGTTGTCCTTCGTCCAGTCCGAAACGAACTCCATCGCCGGGTGATAGGTCAGCCGCTGCGCGATCCCCGCTCCGTCGAGAGCGAGCGTGTAAATGTCCTTCCCACCGTCGTAGTTGCCGATGAAGGCGATGCTCTTCCCGTCCGGGCTGAACCGCGGGAACATCTCCTTGCCCGCCGGGCTGGCGACCTTCGTCGCCGTTCCGCCCGCGCGCGGCACGATCCACAGATCGTTCGCGTACACAAACACGATGCTGGTCGCCGAAACATCCGGGTACTGAATCATCGTCGCGTCGGGTGTGATGGACGCTTCACCAAGGGCCGTCGCCGAAAACGCCGCGCCGAGCAGCGCCGCCGAAAGCGCGCCGAGCCGCCGCCCAAGGGGTCTCATACTGGTTGTCATCGTCTTCTCCATGAGAATGGTGGTTTGTCGATTGTACGGGGACTCGCCCCGTCGATTTCATATCGATGGATCACGGGAGCCGTTGCAACAGGTCATCCACAGCCGCCCGCAACTGACGATCGTAACCCGCCGACTCATCTTCAGGAGTCTGCGGCACCACAACGTCCGGCATCGCGCCATGATTCTCCATGTCCGTGCCGTCCGGAAGGTACCACCCGCGGAACGGAATCCGAACCCAGGTCCCGTCGATGAGCGTCGTGCCGCCCGTCGAGATCACCCCGCCGTAGGTCTGCTGACCGACGAGGTGCCCGCGACCGACCGTCTTGAAGGCGTGCGACACGATCTCCGCGTTGGAGAAGCTCTTCTCATTGCAGAGCATGTTCGCCGGGCCGGTATACGACTGGATGAACAGCCGATCGCGCGGATAGCCGGCCGGCTCATCCGCGTCAGCACCGCGAGGAATCGTGTAGGCGTGCTGCTGATAGGTCAATGACGCCATCACCAGGTCCGCCGTCCACCCGCCACCGTTGTTGCGCACATCAATCAGCAGCCCCTCCTTGCCGTACGCCGCCGCATACAGATCACGCTCATACTCAACAAGGGACTCCGCTCCCATCGAGCGGATATGCAGGTACCCGATCCGACCGTTCGACCACGCCGCGACCTGCGCCGCATTCCGCCGCTGCCAGTCGTCGTAGCGAAGGTTGTTCTCCGCGCCGTACGAGGTCGGGCGGAGCAGCAATGCGATCTCCGTCACCACGCCGTTCTCATCAGCACGATCGACCGCCACGACGATCTCCTCGCCGCTGAGGCCCTTGAGGTATGACTCGATCGACCTGTCAGTTGAAACCGACTCGAAGTTGATCGCCTTGATCACATCCCCCGCGATGAGCGACATCTTCCCGTTGTCGCCCGGTCCCATCGGGAGGACGCGCGTCACACGCCACCCACCCGCCGCCGGTTCGACATCGATCCCGAGCCGACCATTCGCCTGCGCCGCCGGCGCGGTATCCCCGGGTGAATACACACCGAGATGCGAGCCGTTCAACTCGCCGATGAAATACGCGGCGATCGCGTCGAACTCATCCGACGTGTGCGCCCGCGCCGCCAGATCGCCGTAGCGCTTAGTCAAGCCATCCCAGTCGAGGCCCTTCATCGTCGGGTGATAGAAACTCGATCCCAGGATCCGCGCCGCCTCGCCGAACTTCTGTTTCGACTGCGCCGCCAGATCGATCCGCAAGGTCTGCGAAACGCCGAAGGTCTTTGTCTCGCCCCCCTCGGGCCCCGTCGTCGACGCCCGGCCGTTCCTCACGAAGACGACCTTATCGCCCGTGAGCGACACATGCTGAAGAGAACCCGAGTCGCCCAGTTTCTTCTCCTCGCTGCCGTCCCATTTCACGGAGACCATCCCACCGTCCGGGTTCGCGCGTGAGAAAATCACCCGCTCGCCGCTCGGCGCGATGAGCAGCCCCGACTCACTCCCCGGATGGCGCGTCACCCGACGCAGCCGCAGATATGCATCCTCAAGATCGAGAGAGGCCTCATCATCCTCGTCGGCGGGCTCCTCCGCGTCCGAGGCATCATCCTCTTCACTGTCGATCTTGAGCGGCTCGCGCTTCTTGGCCGCTTCGCCGGCGCTCTTGAAATACTCGCGCATCTCTCTCGCGCTCATCGAGTCCATGTCACGGTCGAGGAACACCATCCAGACATCCGCCTCGTTGTTCTGGCGGTCCGACAAGAACGCAAGGACTTTGCCATCCGCAGACCAGCGGGGCGAATAGTCGTTGTCCGGGTGCCGCGAGATGTTCACCGCTCCCCCAGCGTCCCCGACCGGCGCAATCCACACATCCGAGTTGAAGTCGCGATCATTCACAGACCACGCCAGATATCCGCCGTCCGGGCTCCACGCGACATCGCGCCACTGATCCCAGCTCGCGCTGTAGAGCCGCTCCTCGCCCGTCCGCAGATCGCGCAGCATCAAGTCACCCCGGGTCCGCACAAACGCGAGCGCATTACCATCAGGCGAAGGCATCGGCCGAGAGTCGTTGAACGAACTCTGCACAACCGGCGAAATGTCGACCCGGATGGCGTCCGCCCAACGCTCGCCGTGCTTCACATCATCCTTCTTCTTCGAGTCTTTCTCTGTGTCCGCTCCGTCGCCATCGCCCTCGGCTTCGTCATCGCCGTCGGCGTCCTCCCCGCCCTCCTCTGCCCCGGCATCTGCATCCGCATCTTCCGTGTGCTCCGCTGCTACCTCCACAACGGGCACCTTCTCCGGCTCCAGCGCCTTCTTCAGATCGCCCCGCGTCTGCGCCACCGTCGCCGCATAGATCGAGTTCGTCCCGTCGGTGTCCGACACGAAGTACAGCATGGCCCCGTCGGGCGACCACGCGATGTCATGCTCTCGGGCGTGCGAGTTCGTAACCCGAACGGTCGGGCTGTCATCCTCCAATCCGCGTACGAACACCTCGCCATACGCCACCACCGCCATCGCCTTCCCGTCGGGACTGAGCCGCGCCTCGCTTGTCTGATCCGACACACCCTTGAGCGCAATCCCGTCCGAGGAGTCGGC
>CALFMQ010000284.1 GCA_937879825.1 uncultured Phycisphaerales bacterium | reverse complement strand
TACTCGACGAGTTCCTCGCACCGTTCCTTGTCGTCGTAGGCGTACACCTGCGCGCCGCCGGTCAGGCCGACCGCCAGCACGCCCAGCACGCGCGCCTCCGGCCCCGTGCCGAGAATCCCGACCGTCACCTCGCGCCCGGGCAGAAACGACTCCACGAGCACCGGCTGATCGAACTCTTCGATCAACGAGGCGCACAGGTCCCGCAACTCGGCGCGGTTCCGGCAGACGCTGCGGGCGGTCACGCCCTTGCTCGAACCCTCGCGGCTCGGCTTGGCGAACACCGGGAATCCGATCGCGACGCGCTCCGCGTCCCCCGCCCGCTCCACGATCGCGAAGTCGGGCGTGCGGATGCCGTGCGAGCGCAGCACGTGCTTGGCCGTCGGTTTGTCGAGTGTCAGCGCGCAGCACAGCGGATCACCGAAGGTGTAGGCGATGCCCGCGTGATCCAGCATCGCCGGCACGAGCGACTCCCGCCCGTTGCCCGAAACTCCCTCCGCGATATTCAGGACGAGGTCCCACCGATCGCCCGCGGCCAGTCGCTCCATGAGCGACGAGGCGCCGCCGATACGCACCGGCTCGTGCCCGAGGGTGCGCAGCGCGAGTTCCATCGCGTCGATCGTGTCGGGGCGGTCGAACTCCGCGACCTGCTGATCGCTCCAGCCCCGGGCCAGGTACTCCTCGCGCAGATCAAACGTCAGGCCGATCCGCATCGCTCGCTCCATTCCCGGCGCAGCTCGCCGTACAACTGCGCCCGCCAGCGCTCGCCGTCCGACTTGTCCATCCCGAGCACCGTCAGCATCGATGCGCCGGGTTTGTTTCTGGGTATCAGTTTCTCGCGGGGGCAGTAGTCATCGTCCATGCCGTCGAGGCCGCGCTCGTTGTAGGCGAAGGGGTACAGCCGGCACACGATGGGGCGCACCTCCACAGGAAGGACGCACCCCGCGTCACCCAGAAAGGTGCAGTCGCCCGACGGCTTCCGCTCGAGCATCCGGCGGCGTCCGTTGCCGTCGGTGGTGTACGCGAGCCAGTTCGGGTCGTCCGAGTCGTCCTCGAGGTACGCCGCGTCGTTCGGTTGGCGCAGCGACCAGAATCCCTCGCGCCCCGTGTGCGCGCCGATCCGCGCGATGTCGCCCGCGGTCACGAGAATCTCGGCCCGCTGGCAGCACGTCTTCTGCATCTGCGCGCACCGGGCGCACGGATGGAGCGATTCCGGCGCGTCCATCAGCGCCGCCCCGACGCGACACCCGAGAGGTCCGACACCGGGTCGGGGTAGCGGAACACTTCGCCCGCGTAGTTGCGGAGGAGGATGTCGTCGCCCTCGCGACCGATGACATAGTTCGGCATGAGCGGGATTTTGCCGCCGCCGCCGGGCCCGTCGATCACGAAGGTCGGCACCGCGTACCCCGTCGTGTGGCCGCGCAGCGCCTCGATGATCTCGAGGCCCTTCTCGACCGGCACGCGGAAGTGCCGCGAGCCGGGGATCGGATCGCACTGGTAGATGTAGTACGGGCGCACGCGGATCTTGAGCAGGCCGTGCATGAGGCGCTTCATCGTGTCGGCGTCGTCGTTGACGCCCTGCGTGAGGACGGTCTGGCTGCCGAGCGGCACGCCGGCGTCCATCAACCGGCCGCACGCTTCGGCCACTTCGGGCGTCAGCTCGTTGGGGTGCATGAAGTGGATCGACATCCACGGCTTGTGCTTCTTGAGCATCGCGCAGAACTCGGGCGTGATCCGCTGGGGGAGCACGCACGGGATCTTCGTTCCGATCCGCACGAAGTCGATGTGCGGGATCGATCGCAGTTCGCCGAGCAGCCAGTCGATGCGCCCGTCGTGCATCGTCAGGGGATCACCGCCCGAGATCAGCACATCGCGCACCGAGGGCGTCTTGCGGAGGTAGTCCAGCGCCCGCTCGAACTGGGCCGTGTTGAAGTGGTACTCGCCCGTCTTGCCGACCAGGCGCGAGCGCGTGCAATAGCGGCAGTACACCGCGCAGAAACTCGTCACCAGGAACAGCACCCGGTCCGGGTACCGGTGGACCAGCCCCGGCACGGGCATGTCGGCGTCCTCGCCAAGGGGGTCCGCCTGCTCGCCCGCCGACATCTCGAACTCCGTCTCGACCGGGACCATGGTCTTGCGGACCGGGTCGGCCGGGTCGTTCGGATTGATCGTCGAGGCGTAATACGGCGTGATACCCACGGGCAGGCGATCACCCAGTTCGGCGATCGTGCGACGCTCGATCATGGTGGGGCGGAGGATCCGCGCCAGCATCGCCTCATCGCGGATGCGGTTGCGCAGCTGCCACTTCCAGTCGCTCCATTCCGCGTCGGTCGCATCGGGGAACGCCAGATCGCGGACCCGTCGCGCGCCGTCCGACATGACCATCGCGGACGCGCTCGGGTCGTCGGAAGTGCCGTTTGATTCGATTGTTCCCCGGCTCGTTCCCCCCGCACCCTTGCCGTTCCCATTCTTCAGATGGGCGGGGTGGGGGGGGCGGGTACCCAGAGGATCGGGGTCCTCGGAGGTGTCATCGCCATACATCGGGAGAGACACCGTAACGGGCTTGGTCAGTCCGGCGTGCGCCGGATTATTCGATTGTTTCATGACGGAACTCGCAGAGCTCCAGGTGCCGAACCTCGGACAGCGGGCGATCCACGCCCTGGGGAATCCCGTCCGGTTCGCTGACGCGGAAGATCATACCGTCGGCATGCACGAGTCAAGACAAACGCGCCAACTTGCGGAGGATTTCCTCAGGGCTTCAACAGAGGAGCGCAAGAAGTGACATCATCGGGCGTCCTCCGTCCGTGCGGAGCCATCGACCGGCGCCTCAGCGATCGCCGGGCGCTCCGTCCGCCGTCACCGGGAACGCGGTCGACCAACCCGGCCGCGCCAGTTGTTTGGGCGTCTCGTACTCGGGGAAGGGCGCATCGCCGGCAACGCACGCCCGCTCCACCCCCGCGGCGCACGCCCTGTCGAGGTACGACCGCGCCGCCGGGGCGTCCGCCTCGACGCCGACGCCGCGCATTGTCAGGTGCGCCGCGTACCAGCACGCCTCGCCGTCGCCCTGATCCGCCAGTTGCGTCATGACGGCCATCACGGCGCGCGGGTCGAGGTCGATCTCGGCGCCGCCCCCGGCCAGCAGCACCCGCGCCAGCCCCTTCGCCGCGTACGGGATCAGCCGGGCGTTCATGCGGCCGGCGACGGTGTAGAACGCTGCGGCCCGGAGCGCATCGGGCTCGATCCCCGACCCGTCGGCTGCTGCCCCGATCCCGAACTCGAAGACGACGCCGACGAGGTAGCACCCCAGCGGGTTCTGCTCCTCCGCGCACGCTCTGGTGAGTTGGTCGAATGCCGAGAGCACCGCCGCCTCCGACGCCGACTCGCCGAAGTACATGCGCTGGGCGATCACGTTGTTCGATCCGTGCAGGTCGCCCAGCGCCGAGGCGCGCGCGAAGTAACTGGCGGCCCGCGCGTGGCTCGGCTTCACGATCCCGTCGAGCCCGTCGATGCAGATCACGCCGAGCTCGTTCATCGCGGCCCCGTCGCCCATCCCCTCGGCGCGCGCGCCCGACACCATCACATAGCTGTGCCCCGCGTGCTGCTTGCCCGCCGCGTAGGCTTCCTTCCAGAACCGGACCGAGCTCCCCGGATGCGTGTTGGGCTCGCCGCCGAGGAATCCCGTCGCCATCATCGTGGCGAACACCGTCCCCCACACCGCAATGTGGACGACATTCATCCACTTCGGACGCAGCATCGTCTGCCATGCGCCGTTGAACCGCCCGAATACGCCCGACCGCGCCATGCGATCCAGCGCCGGCACGAGCAGATTCAGAATCGGCACCGGGAGCAGTTTGTCCCAGAACACCGGGATCTCCAGCAGACTCAGCACCCGGAACAGCACGAAGTACCCGAGGCCGTACATCGAGCCGAAGACCAGCTTGCCGAGGTTCGTCCGCGGCGTGGTGGAGGGGTCGGTGATGAGCAGGTGCAGCCCGAGGAAGATGGTCGCCGCGATGTTCACCGTCACGAAGTAGTACAGCCCCGTGACCTCGGTGTAGATGAGGTTGAGCACCCACAGCGTGGCCGCGGCACCGAGCGTCATGAGCGTTACGCCGAACAGCGACTGCACGCCGAGCCCGAGCAGGAAGATCACGAGAATCATGTAGTGGGGCGCCTCGAAAGTCGAGGCGATCCATTGCCCGCGCGTGAGGTCGTTGGAGGTCCCCGTCGCGATCAGCGCCGCCGCCACGACCGACTGCCCGAACACCGACGGGTTGAAGATGTGCGTCCGCCTGCCTTCTCGCTCCCATGTGATGAACTGCTTGCCCAGCGCGCCGATCGTCAGCATGACGAACTGCAGGTAGTACACATCGTGGTGGAACCACAGGAGCAGGTTCGTCGAGAACACGATCGGGAGCGCGCCGAACCCGAGCCGCCACGAACGCCTGCGCGACCACGACAACAGGGCGTCCAGCATCGTCAGGTACAGCACCTGCGCCAGGATCAGCGGCGACTCACGCCCGACATCGCTCACGTACGCCCCCCAATACGACAGAATCACGATCTGCACGAGCCCTTGCACCCAGTGCGACCTCACCGGGATGAACTCCACCCGGAGCGGCGGACCCGCGCCCCGAGCCCGCACCCACAA
>CALFMQ010000283.1 GCA_937879825.1 uncultured Phycisphaerales bacterium | reverse complement strand
GCATCGCGGAGGACGCGCATGTGCCCGGCGAGCCAGAGCCCCAGCGCGGTGGTGGCGGCGAAACCGGCGGCGGTGGCCATCCACGGTTCGTGTTGCCACCAGTTCATGACGACGCCGCCCATGAAACCGGCCCAGGCGCTGGTGGAGAAGGAGACCATGAAGGGTCGGATGCGCGCCCAGACGGAGCGCGTGACGGGCGCATCGGGCGTGAGATTGTCGGGCGATGCGGATGCACGGAGGCAGGTGAATGTGAGTTCGCCCTGCATGGCGCACCATGAGAGCGCGAGGAATGCGCACGCGATGAGCGGGTGGTCGGTGGCGTTGGCGAAGGTCCAGAATGTGCCGAGAAGGACGGTGCCCCACCACGCGATGGCGCGCGTGGCGACGAAGCGGCCGCCGAGTCGTGCGCAGAGCATGAGCGCGGTGATTAGGATGGCGACGAGATAGGTGGGCAGGACGAGCGGCGTCGGTTCGACATCGATGAAAATGAGCGGGGTGAGGTAGGCGCCGAGCATGGAGACGATGGCGATGGAGACGAGGCGTGCCCGGGCGCCGATGAAAACGCCGAGGATCGTTGTGGCGGCGAGCATCGCGAAGCCGACCTGATGCGGGACGAGTTGGAATGCGGCGTAGGCGGCGTAGGCGGAGGCGTAGATCACGCCAAGCCCAGCAGCGGAACAGCCGATGGAGGCGATGGGGCCCCACTTCTTGCGGAGGTACTCGCCCGTGACGAGGAGCGCGCCGCCAAAGGAGGCGGCGAGGATGCATTTCCACGCGTCGGGGAGAATCTCGAACCAGCCCTGATCCCAGGCGAGTTTGAGGAAGAGCCCGGCGCCGGCGATGACGACGATCGCGCCGAGGATGGCGTAGATGCGCCCGCCGACGAGCCACTCGAGGTTGATGGCGTCGCGCTTCTTGGCGGCGCTGAGTGTCTTGTTGATGCGATCGAGGCGCTGCGCGTCGGTAGCGGGCTCGGCGATGGGCGCGGGCTCGGTGGGCGGCGCGGCGGGAGGCGGTTCGTGCCGGACGGTGGACTTTCGTGCTGCGAGGGCTTCGGCGAGGGAGGTAGGGGGCGTCACGGGCGGAGGCGGGGTCGGCTCCGGTGGGGTCGGCGTCGCAATGGGCTGAGAAGGCGCTGCGGCGGGGGGCGCGGCGTCGGAGGTTGGGAGTCGGCGGACGGTCTGTTCGAGGTGCCAGAGGCGTTCTGATAGGCCGCGGATCTGGGACTGGAGGGCGAGGATGTCGCGGCGGCTCATAGATAGTGTCTCCTAACAATAGTAAACGCTAACATCATCGCCCATTTCCTACCGATCGCAAGAGCGAAGGGTGGAGAAATCGCAGAATGGAAGTTTTGATCGGACTTTGAAAGGGTCTTTACCGGGCGGGTCCGGTTGAGGGCGTGTGGGATAATGGAAGGCGAGTCGACTGGGGTTGGCGGAGCGACTGGAGCGAGTTGTGAGCGCCTTTCAACTCAGCGTGCTGTTCTTCGTGCAGGTGGCGGTGATTCTGCTCGCGTGCCGGTTGGTGGGGATGGTGGGGAGGTGGCTGGGGCAGCCGCAGGTGGTGTGCGAGATGATCGCGGGCGTGGCGCTGGGGCCATCGCTCCTTGGGATGTTCGCGGTCCAGGTGCCGATCGCGCCGGGGGTGTGGTCGGAGTTGTTCCCGAAGGCGTCGATGGGGGTGATCTACACGGTGGCGCAGGTCGGGCTGGCGGTGTACATGTTCCTGATCGGCGCGGAGTTCGATGCGGGGTTGATTCGCAGGCGATTGCGGAGCGCGGCCGCGGTCTCGCTCGCGGGGATCGTGACGCCCTTTGCGCTGGGCGCGCTGCTGGCGTTGTGGCTAGTCGGGGATGCGGCGATGTTCGCGTCGGAGGTGTCGCGGGTTGAGGCGATGCTGTTCACGGGCGCGGCGATGAGCATCACGGCGTTCCCGATGCTGGCGCGGATCATTCATGAGCGGGGGTTGTCCGGGACTTCGCTCGGGACGCTCGCGCTGGCCGCGGGTTCGATTGATGACGCGACGGCGTGGTGCGTGCTGGCGATCGTGCTCGCTTCGTTCGCGGGCGACGCGTCGATCGCGGCGATCGCGATCGGTGGGGGCGTCGGGTACGCGCTGGTGTGTTTGCTCTTGCTGAGGCCGATGCTGCGGTGGATGGGAAGGCGCGTCGAGCGCGAGGGGCAGATGTCGCAGCGGATGGTGGGGGTGGTGCTGGCGCTGGTGATGGTGGGGGCGTGGTTCACGGATTTCATCGGGATCTACGCGGTTTTCGGGGCGTTCATCATAGGGATCGCGATGCCAAGGGGGAGGTTCACGGAAGAACTGCACCGGCTGCTGGCGCCGATGACGACGGCGCTGTTGCTCCCGATGTTCTTCGTGTACTCGGGGCTGAACACGCGGATCGGGCTGGTGAGCACGGCGCACCTGTGGATGATCGCGGGGCTGGCGCTGATGGCGGCGACGCTCGGGAAGGGGATCGCGTGCTACATCGCGGCGCGGATGTGCGGCGAGCCACGGCGGGACGCGGCGGCGGTTGGAGCGCTGATGAACGCGCGCGGGTTGATGGAGTTGATCATCCTGAACATCGGGCTGGAGCGCGGGATCATCACGCCCACGCTCTTTTCGATCATGGTGATCATGGCGATTGTGACGACGCTGATCGCGACGCCCGTATTCGAGATGACGCGCGTGCGGCGTCCGGCGGTTGCGTGATTACTCGGGCTTCCATGTCGAGGCGACATGGAGTTCCTTGAGTTGATCGTTGTCCACGGGGCCGGGGGCATCGCTCATGAGGTCCGAGCCGGTCTGGGTCTTGGGGAAGGCGATGACATCGCGGATGTTGTCGGTGCCGGCCAGGTGCATGACGAGGCGGTCGAAGCCGAAGGCGATGCCGGCGTGGGGCGGCGCGCCCATCTTGAGCGCGTTGAGGAGGAAGCCGAACTTCTGCTCGGCGTCATTCTTTGAGATTCCCAGGAGTTCGAAGACCTTGCGCTGGACATCCTGGCGGTGGATACGGACGGAGCCGCCCCCGATCTCGGAGCCGTTGACGACGAGGTCGTAGCCGTCGGAGACGATGTCTTCGAGTGTGTCGCGGTCGTCGGCGCGTGCCGAGAGGAAGCGCTCGGTCTGGTCGCGGCGTGGCGCGGTGAAGGGGTGGTGCATGGCTGCGAAGCGCTTGTTTTCTTCGTCGTACTCGAACATCGGGAAGTCGACGACCCAGACGAAGGCCCACTGGCCCTTGGGGATCATGTCGAGGTCGCGCGCGACCTTCTGGCGGAGTTCGCCCAGCGCCTTGGTGGCGACGGAGTAGGAGTCGGCGCCGAAGAGGAGCGTGTCGCCGGGTTGCGCGCCGGTGCGCTTGATGACTTCGGCGGCGATGGGTTCGAGGAAGCGCGCGATGCCGGTGTCGAGGGCGGGTTTGCCGTCCTTCTCGATGACTTTGGTGACGGGCACGCCGCCGGCGCCGAGCTGCTTGACGAACTCGGTGTAGGCGTCGGTGATCTTGCGTGTGAGCTTGTCGGCGCCGCCGGGGACGCGGATGCACTTGACGATGCCGCGTCGTTTGGCGAGGGCCTCGGTGAAGACCTTGAAGTCGGTTTTGGCTGCGAGATCGGAGATGTCGACGAGTTCGAGGGCGTAGCGGAGGTCGGGTCGGTCGATGCCGAAGCGGTCCATGGCTTCGCGGTAGGTCATGCGGTGGACGGCGGGGGCTTCGTACCCGAGGATCTCCTTCCAGAGCCGGCGCGCGAAGCCCTCCATCATGTCGAGGACATCGTCGCGCTCGACAAAGGACATCTCGAGATCGATCTGCGTGAACTCGGGCTGGCGGTCGGCGCGGAGGTCTTCGTCGCGGAAGCACTTGCAGAGCTGCATGTAGCGGTCGCACCCGGAGACCATGAGGATCTGCTTGAAGAGCTGGGGGCTCTGGGGGAGGGCGTACCATGCGCCGGGGTTGAGCCGGCTGGGGACGAGGAAGTCGCGTGCGCCTTCGGGTGTGCTCTTGCAGAGGATGGGCGTTTCGATCTCCATGAAGCCGTGCTTGTCGAAGTACTCGCGCATGACCATCGCGCAGCGGTGGCGTGTGCGGAGGATCTTCTGCATGTCGGGGCGGCGGAGATCGAGGAAGCGGTATTCGAGGCGCATCTCCTCGTTGGGGAGGTTGTCCTTGTCGCCGGGCTGGAAGGGGATGCCCTCGGCCTTGGAGAGGACTTCGAGGGAGGTGGCGACGACTTCGATCTCGCCGGTGGCGAGGCGCGGGTTGGGGTCGCCGCCGCGGACGCGGACGACGCCGGTGACGGCGATGCAGTCCTCGGCGCGGAGTTTGTCGGCCTGCGCGACGAGGTCGGCGCCGACGTCTTCCTTGTCGAAGACGACCTGCGTGATGCCGTTGCGGTCGCGGAGGTCGATGAAGGCGAGCGCGCCGCCGTGGCCGCGGCGGGTGTTGACCCACCCGGCGAGGGTGACGGTGGAGCCGGCGTCGTCCTTGCGGAGCTCGGCGCAGTGGTGTGATCGGCGGTAGGGGGATGCGGCCGTGGACATGGGTCGTGGACTCAGATAAAGCGTCGAAAAACGCGGGGCGCGGTCGGCCCCGAACGGGGCGGGAGTATACCCCCGCCCCCCTTTGATGCCCTTTCGTGCGTTTCACGGCACTCGAATAGCAGGGGATGTGTGGGGCGTGTCCCGCGGGTTGGTTGACTGGGGCGTGCGGGTCGGGTTCAGTATCGGCGCATGCGAGATGAGAAGACACAATCTGACCGGCCGCGGGTGCTGTTTACGGCCTTCGAGCCGAGCGGCGATGACCACGCGTCGTCGGTGATTCGGGAACTGCGTCGGCGGTACCCGGAGATCGAGGTTTTCGCGTGGGGCGGCCCCAAGATGGCGCGGGCGGGCGCGACGATCGTGCAGCAGACGGGCGAGGACGCGGTGGTGGGGATTCCCAAGTGGGACACCATCAAGAAGTACCGGAAGATTCAGAAGGACATCACGGACTGGATCCGGGCGAACAGGCCGTCGGTGCATGTGCCGGTGGACTCTCCGGCGGCGAACTTTCACATCTGCAAGCAGGCGCGACGGGTGGGGGTGAAGGTGGTGCACCTTGTGGCGCCGCAGTTGTGGGCGTGGGGGCCGTGGCGGATCAACAAGTTGCGGAAGCGGACGGACCTGGTGCTGTGCATCCTGCCATTCGAGGAGCGGTGGTTCAATGTTCGGAAGGTGCCGGCGCGGTTTGTCGGGCACCCGCTGTTCGATGAGCCGCTGGACCTGGATGCGCTGACCGACACGGCGCGGATGTTGCCCGAGGGCAGGCCGAAGGTCGCGATCCTGCCGGGGTCGAGGCCGGCGGAGCTGCGCCGGAACTTCCCGTTGTTCCTGCAGGCGTTCCGGGAGTTGAAGCAGCGGCACCCGGGGATGGTGGGTGTTGTCGGCGCGACGACGGAGCAGGTGCGGGCGCAGTTGTACGAGCGCGCGAACTCTCTGGGCGGCTGGCCGGACGGGATGGATGTGCGGGTCGGCGAGACGGACCTGGTGGCGCGTTGGAGCGATCTGGCGGTCGTTGTCTCGGGGACGGTGACGCTCCAGCTGGCCAAGCAGGCGCGGCCGATGGTGATCGTCTACAAGACGAACAAGTTCTTCTACAACATGATCGGGCGGTGGGTGATCTCGACGAAGTTGTTGTCGCTCCCGAATCTGATCGCGGGCAAGCAGATCGTCCCGGAGTTGATTCCGTATTTCTCGGGGACGGAGCGGCTGGTGGACGAGGTGGATCGGCTGATCAAGGACGCGGCGGCGCAGGAGCGTCAGCGGAAGGCGCTGCGGGCGCTGACGGCGCGATTCGACGGGAAAATCGCCAGCGCCGAGGCCGCGGACGCGATCGCGGAGATGGTGGGGCTTGAGCACCGGGCGCACGCGGTCATGGCGCAGGGTCAGAGCGCCGATCAGGATTGATGGACGCGAGTCAGCGCGACGGTGCAGGCGCTGTTGCCGATTCTGTCGGTGATGGCGAAGCGCTGCGTGATGGGCGCTGAGATGGGCAGCCCCTTCTCGATGCAGCGCTGGTACCACGCGGAGAGGTCGTGCGAGGCGGTGGCCTGGTCGGCGTTGAACATGACGAGGATGAGGGCCGCGTGCGCGATCTCGGGCTCGGACGCGAGTTTGCGGATGTCGGTCATGGTCTGCGTGAGCATGACTCCGGAATAGAGGGGGTTGGCGCGGGACCAGCCGTCGGACATGCAGTATTGGGCGGCGAGTTTGACCTCGAGCCAGAGGGCGTCCCGGGGCGCGACGCCGCGCTCGGCGAAGAGCGTGCCGGATTGCAGCGGGTCGGTGAGGTGGGAGCCGGGCATGGGCGTGAGGACGATGTCGCAGCGGTCGCCGATGGACCGTTTGGGGGTTGCGCGCGAGGCGGGGTAGCGCTGCTCGCGGAGGACGCCGTAGGGCGTGGATTGCAGGCCCGCGCAGAGGATGGGATGGAGCGGGAGTTCATCCAGGGCATCGACTCCCAGCGTGGCGTGTTCTTCGTCGAGTTCGCGGGCGCGCTGCGCGAGCGCATCGGCGAGGGATGATGTGATGAGGGCGTCGTCCCACATGGGCGTGCATGATGCCATGAGAAAAGGGGGCCTGATGGCCCCCTCGGTGGTGCGGGTCAGATCGTTCGTGGGTTACTCGACATCCTTGCCTTCGACCACATCCACGAATGATGCGGGCTTGTGGCCGGCCATCTGGCCGGACTTGAGGCGCTTCATGTAGCCGTGGTATTCGCGCATGGCCATGGGGCCGAAGATGAGCATGATGGGGATGTTGGCCCAGAGCATGACGCCCGTGCCGAGCACGGAGATATCTTCGATCGTTGTGGCGTTGATGAAGGGTGTGGCGGAGATCAGGATGGCGGCGCAGTAGATCATCCGGTAGGGGACGACCGACTTCTTGCCGAAGAGGTACACCAGCCCCTGCTCACCGTAGTACGACCACGAGATCATCGTTGAGAACGCGAAGAGAAACGCCGTGGCGGGGACGACCCAATAGCCGAGGCCCGGCAGGACGCGGTCGTATGCTTTGGCCGTGAGGGTTGCGCCGTTGAAGTTGAAGTAGACGCCGTTCTCGGCGATTGTGGGTTGCTGATCCGTGGTCAGCGGTTCCCACTCGGCGGTCCATCCGTCGGTTTCGGAGCCGGTGAGGCGTCCGTCGATCTTGTGGCGGTTCATCTTCGTGTCGTTGTTCTTGCCGGCGTCGACAATGAGGAGGACCTCCGACCCTTCCTTCATCTGCCCCTTGCCTTCGAGTTCGTCCTTCAGCGTGACGCGCGTCGGGGCGAACTGCCAGACCTCGTTGGAAGTCTGTGTGACGGCGGGCTGTCCGTTTGCGAACTCGAGCGCCGGGGCGCGGTTCCAGGTGCCGCTGAGCAGAATGACGAGCGCGGTGATGGTGCAGACGCAGATGGTGTCGATGAAGGGTTCGAGCCCGGCGACGACGCCTTCGCGGACGGGTTCGTCGGTCTTGGCGGCGGAGTGCGCGATCGGCGCGGAGCCCTGGCCGGCTTCGTTCGAGAAGAGGGCGCGCTGCATGCCCTTCATGAAGCCGTAGCCGGCGACGCCGCCGATGAAGGCGCCGCTCGCTTCGCTGGGCGCGAACGCCTCCTTGAAGATCAGCCCGAAGAGGGAGGGGATCTCGCCGAGGTTGACAACGATGACGTAGAGCCCGGCGAGGAGGTAGAGGCCGCACATGAAGGGGACGATTCGCCCGGCGACATCGCCGATTCGCTTGATGCCCCCGAGGATGACGATGGCGACGCCGAGCGCCATGACGATGCCGGTGACGATCTTGGGGATGTGGAAGTAGGTGAATCCGATGTCGGCGACGTTCCATGCCTGGAACATGTTGCCGCCGGTGACGGTGGAGATGACGAGGGTGAGGCAGAAGACGGCGCCGAGCAGGACGCCGAGGGGGGCGAGTCCGGGGCTGATTTTCGCGAAGCCCTTCTTGCAGACCCACATCGCGCCGCCGCTGGGATTGTCGGGGTCGTCGGTGTTGCGGAACATCATGGCCTGGGTGACCTCGGTCATTTTGAGGCACATGCCGACGAGGCCGGTGACCCACATCCAGAAGACGGCGCCGGGGCCGCCGACGGAGATGGCGATGGCGACGCCGGCGATATTGCCGAGGCCGACTGTCGCGGAGAGTGCGGTCGAGAGGGCCTGGAAGTGGTTGATGGCTCCGGGATCGTTCTTGTCGTCGTATTTGCCGCGGACGACCGCCGCGCCGTGGGTCAGGGCTCGGTATTGCCCGAAGCCCGTCCAGAGCGTGAAGAGGACACCGACGCCGAGCAGGGCGTAGAGCACGAAGTCGTGCCACAGCACACCGTTGATTGCGTCGAGAAAGTGTTTGAACTGTTGCATCCGCGGTCTCCTGATGCGTGCATGAAGCCCCGTCCCTGATCGGAGCCGGGAGGGGATAATTGGGTCGTATCATGGGCCATCGCGCCCTATGACGCAATTCGAAGCGTGTGGCGGTACGCTCTTGGCCCAGATGAACGCACCACTGATCGATACAGGGCTCCAGCGCGTCGAGATCGACGGGTTCGCCTTTCCGCTGGGCGTGTACCCGGTTGAGCCGATGGTTCCCAAGCCGGGGTTCGTGACGGAGTTCGAGGCCGCGGACGGGGCGGAGTTCTTTATCTCGGGGGCGGAGGTGGAGGACTGGGAGGAGTGGCCCGACCGGTGGATGTTCGATGTGCTCCTGCCGGCGGGGCGGGTGCGTGCGTTCTGCAACATGCTGGTGACGTATTTCCCTCCTCGCGTGTACCCGATTCTGGATGTGCTCGGGCACGACGCGTACCGGGAGGTTGATCCGTACATCGCCTACGACCTCGTGGCGGTGGAGCGGGTGTTCGACGGGCTGCGGGATTACAGCGAGTGGCTCTTCGAGGACGGCATGGTCGGGTGGGGGCTGATGTCGCTCGAGCCGTTCCTGTACGCGTTTGTGGACGAGCACAAGATCGTGACGATCCGGGCGGAGCTCTCGATGAAGGAGAAGATCGAGAAGCTGCTGGCGGCCTTTGACCTGGAGCAGGTGGAGAAGCTGGCGGGGCCCGACTCGGTGGAGCACGAGCACCGGACGGTGCTGCTCGCGCCGGAGCACGAGTCCAAGCCGATGGCGGCGGAGGAGATCATCGAGGACCTGCGTGACCTCTGGATCCTGCAGTTCAATGTCGATGGCAGCACGAACCTGGACGATGAGGGGAACGAACTGGGGATCACGGCGTGGCGGTGCGTGGCGCGGTGCGTGCCGCCGCCGGCGGAAGAGGAGGGCGCGCCGGGCGTGCCCCGGTACGCGGAGTTGATTCTGCGCGCGGCGAACCTGGACGAGGCGGAGGAGATCGCGGCGGGCGCGATCACGAAGAGCGTGGGCGGTGAGGGGGCGGCGGACGAGAGCCAGATCGGGGCGATCGAGTTCGTGGCGCACGACCGGATCACGCCCGAGGACTTCAAGCAGATGCTCGAGCGCGAGACGGGCCCCGACCTGAGCGAGGCGGGCGTGGACGATCTGCGGTGGCTGACGACCGAGGCGTGAGTCAGTTGCGTTCGTAGACGAGGGTGACCTTGTTGCCCTTGTCGTTGAACTCGACGCTGGTCATGTAGGCGCGCATCAGCATGACGCCGCGGCCGCACGCCTTCTCGATGTTCTCGGGGAGCGTGCAGTCGGGGATGTTGTCGGGGTCGAATCCGGGGCCGTGGTCGTCGACGACGATTCGGACGCGGTCCTTCTGGACGGACCATGAGAGGTCGATGGCGCCGCCGGGCTGCTGCGCGGCGCCGTACTTGAGCCCGTTGGCGACGGCCTCGTCGAAGGCGAGCATGACGGCGAAGGCGGCCTCGCGGGGGAATCCGAAGTGTTCGATGGCGCCGGCGAAGTCCTCGCGCGCAGCGCGGACCTGCTGTGGGTCGTTGGTGAGCGAGATGGCGTCGTGTGTTTTCGGCGCACTCATGCTCTTGGGGGTTCCTGTGGGCGGAGGGCTCCGGGCGCGTGCTGGTGGTGCTCAGGCGAAGCTGTCGGCGGCCTCGTCGCTGGTCTCGTGGATCTGGAAGAGTTTGTTGAGCTTGGTGATCTCGAAGACCTCGTAGATCTGGGGATCGATGTCGGCGAGGCGGAGTTGTCCCGAGAGCCCCTTCATCTTGTTGTGGATGGTGATCAGGGCGCCGAGGGCGGCGCTGGAGAGGTGGTCCACATTGGAGAAGGAAATGAGCAGCTTGGGCCTGGGCTCGTTGGCGACGAGCGCGAGGAGTTCGTCGGTGATGGCCTGGATATTGGCCTCGTCGAGGATGTTCCGGTCCACGAACTCGGCGCGGATCACGCCGGACTCTTTGCGGACGCGCAGTCGTGAGTCGTCTGACGCCATTGGGTGGTGCCCTCCTGTGGCTCGCCTCTCATCGCCAACTACACCCGCGCCGCCGATGGATGTCAAGCGCGGCGGGTGTGATGGCGTGGTGTCAAAGAAAGCGGGCGTCCGGTTGGGACGCCCGCGAGGGTTGTACGGAGATTGGGGGGGTGGGATCAGCCGCCGAAGGAGGAGAAGGAGTCGGTCAGACCGGGGAATGCTTTGTTCTCTTCC
>CALFMQ010000282.1 GCA_937879825.1 uncultured Phycisphaerales bacterium | reverse complement strand
AGCGGCCCCGGGTGCTCCCGCCACGCCGCCCCCCCGTCCGCATCGCACACATCCCCGAGGTCCATGAGCCGCGCCTGGTGTGTCATCGCCGAGCGAGTCTGCTCGATCGGATGCCCCGATCCGCCCGGCGGCATCCACAGAACCACCCGCCGCGGGTCCGGCGCAATCGCGCAGCACGCAACGCACGCCGCCGAACCGTCGTACACCACCAGCACGCGACCACCGCGATCCTCGCTCTTGGTCATACCCCAGTTATCGGCCGCTCCCCCTAATCACATTGCAAAACCGGAAAAAGGGGCACTTGATCGCCCACGAGGTAGAGCCGTATCTGATCAACATCAGCGCCTTGGGCGATTCGGCCTGCGAGCACGAAGCGCAAGCGAGTGCCCTGTTTGTTGACCTTCCTGCAGGGTGCCACCGCTTGTCGGCCGGGTGCCATCGCTTGTCGGGACGAAGTCACGCAAGCGGCGCTCCCTCCCCCGCCGTCGGCGGGGGAGGTGTCATGAGCGAGGCGAGGCGGAGGGGGTGTCCGACCGACCTCAACTCGCCGCGCCCGCAGCCGCCAACTGCGCACCCGCCACGCGGCTCTTGAGCAGGAGCACGCCCGTCTCCAACTGAGGGTCGATCCCGTCCGTCAGCAGCTTCGTCGCCGGCGGCCGCTCCGGGTCCGCCACGGGCTTGCCGTCGCGCCCGAACTCAACGATGTCCGCCTCTTCGCGCACGCGCAACGAGTCGCCGATCTGCGACGGCAGCATCGACACCTTCACATCCGGCTCGAGCCCCCAGGTGTCCGCGCCCGGGCGCCGGTGAATCAGGCGACCGCCCGGCAACTGGTAGTACTGCTCCGTCAGTTTGAACGCCATCCGACCCAGCGGGTACACATTCTGAACCGAGCCCTTCCCGTACGAACGCTCGCCGACGAGGATCGCCTTGCCGTAGTCCTGCAGCGCACCCGCGACGATCTCGCTCGCCGACGCCGAGCCGCCGTTGATCAGCACAACCATCGGAATGTGCGAGTCCACCGTCGCGCCGCGGCGCGCCGTCCGGCGCTCCTGCACGCGGTGCGCGTTGTCCACCTGCTGAACAATCACGCCCTCATCCACAAACAGGTTCGCGACATTGACCGCCTCATCGAGCAACCCGCCCGGGTTGTAGCGCAGGTCGAGAATCACGCCCCGGGCGCCCTGACGCTTCATGTCCAGGATCGCGCCGCGCAGCTCGCCGCTCGTGTCCCGGCTGAACCCGCTGATCCGCACGTACCCGATCTTGTCCTGCGGATCGATGAACCAGTCCCAATCCGTATCGTGAGGCCCGTTCCGCTCCCATCCCTTGATCGTGTGCAACACGATCCGCTCCCGAGTCAGGCTCACCTGCATCGGCGCATCCTCGCCCTGCCGCTCGATTGTGAGAACAACATCCGTGCCCGCGGGGCCCGTGATCTTCTCCACCGCCTGGTTGAGGTCGATCCCCAGCGTCGTCTCGCCGTCGATCGCGCTGATGATGTCGCCCGATCGGACCCGCGCCCGCGCCGCGGGCGTATCCGGGAGCGGCGCCACAACCTTCAGCTGCTGCGCCTCATCCAGCGTGATCTGAATCCCCACGCCCTGGAACTGCCCCTCCGTCGTGCGGTTGAGCGCATCCACCTCGTAGGGCCACTCGATCGACGAATACTCATCCAGCACGCCCATCGCGCCGTTGCCGAACTCATGCAGCACCGCCGCCGGATCAACACCCACCGACCGCGCGTTCTCCTTGAGCAGATCACGCATCGACTCGTACACCATGTCCGGATCGGGCGAGACCGCCAGGCCGCCGATCCGGCGCGTCTGTTCGCGCAGGTACGAGTCGAACGCCTCGCGCGCCGCCGCGTCGCGGAGGCCGGGGAAGGTGTCGTAGATGTCCGTCGTCGAGAGCATCGTCTGCACCGCCTTGTACCCGCCGATCAGCAGGTCGCGGAAGTCCGAATGCTCCACGTGGCGCACGCCCGCCATCGTCACGCACCGCGCCACCGCGGGCAACGAAACCGTCTCGAGTTTGCCCTGCCAGTCATCGCCGACCGCGTTGTAGGGCGGGAGCGCCTCGAGCCCGTCGGCGACCCGCTGCTCGCTCCGCAGGTTGTGCAGCTTCTCCGGCGCATACAGCCGCAACATGCTCCACCGCTGCGCCAGACGCTTCAGGTCGTCCGTGTACCGGTCCTGATTCTCAAAGAGAACATTCAGACTCGCGAAATACCCGTACGCATCGAGCCACTTGCCCGCGCTCTCGAGCCGGTGCGCCTCCCGCTCGGCGCTGGCGATCAGCGACTTCATGTCCGACTCATTCAGCACGCTCGGGTCGCTGTTGGTCAGCGTCTGCAGCTCGATCGCCGACGCCATCGCCTTCTTCGTGTTGTTCTCGGCGATCAGGCCGCTCAGCTCCGCGCGAACCTCCGCGAGCCGCTGCGTCCGCGTGCTCTCCGCCTTGTCAAGATTCACCCGCGCCGCCGCGACGGACTCTGGAAGATCACCGATCCCGACGCGCGTCGCGCCGTCGGGCAGGTTGTAGAGCATCTCAAGCACGCGGTCGGACTCGCCGTGCTCGGCGCACTCCCACACCCGGTTGGACCATTCCAGCACCGCGCTGGCGTCGGCGACCGATGTCACTTCATCCGCGAGGGCCGCGGGGCAGGAGAGCAGGCAAGCCGCAACGACCGAAGCCGGGGCGATCCGTGAGAGTCCGTTCCAGAGTCGCATGCAATCTCCTTTTTCCTGCCTTGGCCGCACGCCCGATAGGGCGGCCCCCGATCTCGCGGGGGATGTTCCCGAATCGGCTCGATCCGCCCGCCGGGTCCACCGCCGACCCGTCCCGCATAGTTGTTCGTCCGCCGATCGGTTGGGTTGCGATGGTCAGGGCCACTATAGGGGGCCCGAGCGCGGCATCGGCAGGGGACCGGAGGTGGATGGCGGGGTATCGTGAGTCCATGCCGCTGATCGATCCGGCCAACCTGACCCGCTTCCTCGCCGAGATGGCCCCCGAGACACCCGAGCCGGGCGAACTCCCCGCCGCGGGTCGGGCATGGATCGTCCTGGCGATCTTCGCCCTGCTCATGGGCCTGCTGATCGCGCTGCTCATCATCACGCTCGGGCGCCGGTCGTACCGGCGCTACGCCCGCCGGCACCAGATCGACCCCACGCCATCGCACAGCCGGGCCAGCGCCTGGTCCGAGGCGGGCAAGCGGGCGGCGCCGGAGGCGGGAGGGGCGGACCTGGATGACTTCGATCCCGATGAGTTCGGCCCGGATCTGGAGCCGCACGGATGAGCGCTCAAACCGGGTCGTCGGGTCGCCAACCGGTCGCGCTGGTGACGGGCGGGGCGCGCCGGGTGGGGCGAGCGATCTGCCTCGCGCTGTCGCGCGCCGGGGTTGAAGTTCACTTCAGTTTTTTGAATTCCGATGAAGAGTCGCGCCTTTTGTTGGCAGATCTCTGTACTAACACACCGTGTTCGTGCGCACACAAGCTGGACTTGCGGGATGTGTGCGCTGTCGAGGCGTTCGCCGGCGCGTGGGCGGCGTCGGGGCGCGCGTGCGACATCCTGGTTCATAACGCCTCGATCTATGCGCCCGCGGCGGTCAGCGAGATCACGCCCGAGCTGTACGAGCGATTCCATCGCATCAACGCGTTGTCGCCGCTGCTGCTGACGAAACACCTGGCGCCGAAACTTCGGCGATCCTTGCTGCCCGGCGGCGGCGCGGTGGTGGCGATGTGCGATATCCACGCGATGGGTATTCCTCGCGCGCGGTTCGGCGCGTATTCGATGAGCAAGGCGGCGCTGGTAGAGATGGTGCGGACGCTCGCGATCGAGCTGGCGCCGGAGGTGCGCGTCAATGGTGTGGCGCCGGGCGTGGTGGCGTGGCCGGAGGAAGGATTTGAGTCGGACGCGGGGGCGCAGCGGGCGTATCTGGAGCGCGTGCCGCTGAAGCGCGCGGGGACGCCCGAGGATGCGGCGGAGGCGGTGCGTTGGTTGGCGATGGATGCGCGGTACACGACGGGGGAGATTTTGCGTGTGGATGGGGGACGGAGTTTGCGGTGAGAAGAGAAACACAAAGCACAGAACACAAAGCACAAATGAAGACAACCCCCCCGTTGGGGTCGGGGACGGATGCGTTGCGCTGGGATGATTTGGACATGGCTCGCTCGGCTGCGCCGAGACGAACCATGGCACCCGATACCGCCGAACCATGGCGCCCGATATTGCGCCGGGGTCGGGGTTGGATGCGTCGCGCTGGGATGATTTCGACATGGCTCGCTCGGCTGCGCCGAGACGAACCATGGCACCCGATACCGCCGAAC
>CALFMQ010000281.1 GCA_937879825.1 uncultured Phycisphaerales bacterium | reverse complement strand
TGTACGGCGCAACATACCGTTCCGGATAGACCAGGATCGAGCGGATGCGGGGGTAATAGTCGGTATCGCGGTGGAGCAGGAGCATGCATGCCTGGGCCGCGATCGTCACACGGACCTCCTCCGTGATCTCCTGGCCGTTGATCCCCTCGAACCGCTTCTCCTCGATGAATACCTTGATGTGATCGATGAGCTCGAGGCGGTCCTCCTGCGGCAACCGCTGGAACGCCGGCACATTCGCCCACAGAGTCTCGCCCCACGACGCCGGGGTGGGGCGACTCCGAGCTCTTCGTCGTCGCCGATTCTTGAGACCGAACATCGCGCACACTCCTGATACAACTCCGACGCCCCGCCGGGACACTCGCGGCGGGTGAGGGTAGGCTTGAAAACGTCAACCGGCCTCAACACACGCCGCCGCGTGAAGGAGATGAGTGATGAGAGCGATCCGGGCCCTCGCATTGGCGACCGCGTGCCTCGTCTCGGGATTATTCGGGGCCGCGCGCCCCGCTCAGGATGCGCCGCCCGATGTGCCCGAAGCGACGCCCTGCGTCGCCGGCGTCGCGCGCCTCGGGTTCATGTCCGGCGACTGGACCCACACCGACGACTCCGGCGTGTGGGAGGAGCGTTGGTCCGCACCGCTCTCTGGGTGCATTGTCGGCTCGCTCCGGTGGGTTCGCGAGGGCCAGCCACGCATGTACGAGATGCTCGCGATCGAAGAAGACGAGAACGGGCATGTGCGCATGTTCGTGCGTCACTTCAACAAGGGGCTCCGCCCATGGGAGCGCGAAGCGGGCATGGAGGCGCGCACGCCCACATGGACGCTCACGCATGTCGAGAACGGGCGCGCTGTCTTCGAGGACCCGTCGATCGGTTTCCCCTCAAGGATGACCTACGAAGCCGACAAAGGCGGCGTCGCGCCGACCACCCTGTCGGTCACGCTCGAGGGCACGGAGAACGGCGCGGCACGAGTCGTGGTATTCGAGTTCAAGCGGATCGCGCCCGACCCGATCTTCACCCAAGGTGATCCCCGATGAATGCCCGCGGCGCACACGATCATCTCTCGGTCGCATTCCTCTCGACCTACCCGCCCACGCAGTGCGGCATCGCGACCTTTACGCGCGATCTCTCTCGCGCGATCGTCGGTGCCGATCCGGACATCTCGCGCACGATCGTCGCGATGGATAAGTCCGATGAGTCATTGGTGTACCCCGATTACACCGAACTCCGCATCCGGCGCGGCGTGAAAATGGACTACATCCGCGCCGCCGAGAGCGTGTCGTACTCCGATGTGGGTGTCGTCTCGGTGCAGCACGAGTACGGGATCTTCGGCGGCGCCGATGGCGCACTCGTCCTTGATTTCCTGGCGCATCTCGACAAGCCATCGATCGCTACGCTGCACACGGTCCTCCGCGAACCGAGCAAGGGCCAGCGCGAAGTCGTCGTCAAGATGAGCGAGCGGTGCGCCAAACTCGTGGTGATGAGCCACCTGGCGTGCGATCTGCTCGACCGCCATTACAAGGTGCCGCGCGAGCGTGTGCAGGTCATCCGTCACGGCATCCCGGACCTCCCGTTCGATGACCCTGAGGACCACAAGCACCTCTTCGGGATGAGCGGCCGGCGCATGGCGCTCACATTCGGCCTGCTCAGCCCGGGCAAGGGCATCGAGACGGTCATCACCGCGCTGCCCAGGGTCGTCGAGCGCTACCCCGACCTGCGCTACTTCGTTGTCGGCGCGACACACCCGGAGATCCGTGCCCGATCTGGCGAGGAGTACCGCAACGCCCTCGAGCGCCTGGCGCAGGACCTCGGCGTGAGCGATCATGTCGTGTTTCGCAACAAGTTCGTCGACCTGCCCGAACTATGCCAGTACCTCCAGGCCGCGGATGTGTACATCACGCCGTATCTGAACGAGGCGCAGATCACCTCCGGGACGCTCGCCTACGCGATGGGCTCGGGCGCCGCCGTGATGAGCACGCCCTACTGGCATGCGCAGGAACTTCTGGCCGACGGGCGCGGCCGGCTGTTTCACTTCAAGGACGATGAGGCCCTGGCGCGCCAGATGATCGACTTGTTCGATCATCCCGAAGAACTCAACGCGATGCGCCGAAAGGCGTACGATTATTCTCGCGCCATGACATGGTCGGCTGTCGGCTCCGCGTACGCGGATCTCTTGCGGCGCGCCTCGACGGAAGAGGTCGCGGCCATCTCGCCGCCCGTCATCGGACGATCCGCGAGCATCCCCGAGCTGCGGCTCGACCATGTGCGGCGCCTCACCGACGACACCGGGATGTTCCAGTTCGCCAAGTACACGCTGCCGGACCGCACGCACGGGTACTGCGTGGACGACAACGCGCGGGCGCTGCTCGTGGCGCTCCTGGCATTCCGAATCACCGGCAACACCGAGGCGCTGCGCCTCGCGGGTATCTATCTCTCCTATATGCACCATTCGCAATGCGCCGACGGCGCGTTCCACAACTTCATGTCCTACAACCGTGTGCATGTGCAGGAGGAAGACTTCTCCGATGATTGCATCGGGCGTTCGCTCTGGGCGCTGGGCGCGTGCTGGCAGATCTCGCCCGATCAGGGCGCCCGCCGACTCGCGCGAGAGATGCTCGAACGCACCGCGCCGCTCGCGCTGAAGTGCGGCCCGCGCGGGATGGCGCTCTCCATCATGGGGCTCGACGCTTTCATCGAGGGCGGCGAGGCACCGGGATGGGCCCACGAGATGACTCAGACGCTCGGGCGCCATCTGCTCGACCGGTATCAGAATGAGCGCGCCGACGACTGGCGTTGGTTCGAGAGTGAACTGACCTACGACAACGCGATGCTGAGTCTGGCCCTCATGCGGGCCGCCAAGCGTCTTAATGATGAGCACATGATGGACGCGGCCAGAGAGTCGCTCGACTTCATCGAGGAACTCTGTTTCCGCGAGGGATTCCTGCAGCTCATCGGCAATGAAGGATGGCACCAGCGCGACAGCACCCCCGCGATTCACGACGAGCAGCCCATCGACGCCGCCGCCATGGTCCTCGCCTTCCGGTACGCCTTCATCTGCACCCACGACCGCCACTATCTGGAGCGGATGCGCGAGTCCTTCTCGTGGTTCCTCGGCGCGAACCGGCTGGGATTGTCGCTCTACGACTTCGCGACCGCGGGGTGCCGGGACGGCCTGACGCGCGACTCTGTCAATGAGAATCAGGGGGCCGAGAGCACGCTCTCATTCCTGCTGGCATTGCTGGCGGTGATCGATCTGGCGGGCGAGAGTCTCCCCGATCAGGCCGAGACGGCCGCCGCAATTGGATGATGAAACCCGATCCGCTCGCCGATAATGACTCTCGAAACGGAGCGAACCGCGCATGACGACGGGTCAGGAGATACGAGTCGATGTTGTCAGGTCGGGGCACCGCCTCGGAGCGGACCCGCGCCGTGTGCTGGCGCGTCCCTTCCGCCTGGGCGATGACCTCGCCCCCGACGGCAGGTACCGCGAGCGCGTCGTCATCGACCGGGTGCTGGCGATGACCGAGGACGAGGTGCATCGGTCGCTCTCTGAGGTGATGACCCGGTTCGCGCACCGTCACCGCAACTTCGAGTCGCTGCTCGATCAGCACTTCGAGAATGTCCGAGGGCGTCTGGGCGACCATCTCAGCCAACTGCCAACATCGCGCCGCCGCCTCATCGGCGCGTATTTCACGATGGAGATCGCGGTCGAGGGCGCAGCGCTCTGCAACCCGTCGATGGTCATCACGTCGGTCGATGAGTCCTCAGGTACCGCACGTTTCGTCATGAGCGTGCGCGCGATCGGGGAGGGGCATATCTCCTCGATCGAGTTCCGATCGGGCACGCTCGATGGAGAAGGCAAGGTCTTCATCGACGACCCCGGAGAGTGGCTCACCGCGGGCAAGCGCGTCTCGGACCCGCTCTTCGAGCGCATCTCGTTCCGACGCAAGCTCCTGCACCTCGGCGCAGATCCCGAGTCTGTCTCGCGCGTGCTGGAGAAACTGGGCGATGCGTTCTCGTTGCAATCGCTCGACCGCGCCACGCGGACGCTCTACGAGGGCACCGTCTGTAATCTGGCGGACCGCGAAACGATCCGCATCATCCACTGGCTCGGCGGGTCCAACTACGACGTCCGCTTCGCCGCCGAAACGCGCATGAGCGAACGCGTGCTCTATCCGGAGACCGCCATCGAGTCGCGCGGCATGGAAGACGCCCGGTTTGTGCGATTCACCGACGACGACGGATCGGTCTACTACTACGCGACATACACCGCCTACGACGGGCATCACATCATGCCCCAGCTCATCGCCACCGACGACTTCCTGTCGTTCCGCGTCCGCACGCTGCACGGCGATGCGGCCCACAACAAGGGGATGGCGCTCTTCCCGAGGCGTGTCAACGGCAAGTACGCCATGATCGGGCGCATCGACAAGCAGAACATGTTCTTCCTCGAGTCCGACGAGGTCCACCTCTGGGAGCAGGCGTCCGTTCTGCGCGGGCCCGAGTTCCTCTGGGAAACCGTGCAGATCGGGAACTGCGGATCGCCAATCGAAACACCAGAGGGGTGGCTGCTGCTCACGCACGGTGTCGGCGCGATGCGTCGGTACACTCTCGGCGCGATTCTGCTGGACCTCGACGACCCGCGCCGCGTCATCGGTGCGATCCCATATCCGATCCTCGAGCCCAATGAGCAGGAACGTGAAGGGTACGTGCCCAACGTGGTCTACTCGTGCGGCGGGGCGGCGCACGCGGGCTACCTGCACATCCCCTACGGCATGTCCGACGGCGCCTCGGGCGTCGCGTCCTTCCGCATCGATCAGATTCTCGACGAACTCCGGCGCAACCCCGTCCGCGCTTAGCCGGGCAGCGGAACCGTCGCGCTGAGGTTGACCGCGTGCTCCCCGTGAACCGGCGCTCGCGGGCGACGGATCTCATTATCGAAGAACACCTGCGCGATCGTCCCGGGCACCTGGTACACCACCGAGCCATCGATCGACACCCTCGCCACCGGACCGCCCAACCTGTCGTTCGGCACGATCACCGGGATCGTGAACGACCCCGTCGAGAACCTCGGGAGTGTCCGTTGGGGCGAGCGCTCGACGCCCGACATCAACGTGTCGCCATCCACCGATGCGCGGTAGTGGATGGCGTAGAGCGGGAGTTCGTCCCGGTTGGGGTTCTCGCCCTCGATCGTGACGAGAATCGTCGACGCCGCCTCGGTCCGGGAGGCGAGCTGCGCATCGATCACTCGGAAGGTGGGGGCCTTGTGTGTGCTGCACGCACCGGACAGCAGCCCGAAAATCCCGATGGAAACGCCCAAAGCGACGCGGGGAAGGTGATTCGGCATGGCGGAAACTCTACCGCGTGCCGCCAAATTTCGGAATTCGTGGAGAACCCGACCCGCCGACGAGTCATAGAAAGGGAGCGGGGAGCCCTGCCTCCCGCGGAAAGGCGTGTGGATCATGACAACGGAACTCCGCCTCGAGGACCTCCAGATCGCCTCGCCATGCGGCGTGTCGTGGGACGATATGCGGGGCGACGCCCGCGTCCGACACTGCGACCACTGCACGCTCAATGTCTACAACATCTCGGAGATGTCGCGCGAAGAAGCCATGTCCCTGATTCGTGCGCACGAGGGTGACCGCGTGTGCGTCCGCATGTTGCGGCGCGAGGATGGCACGGTCATCACCGCCGACTGCCCCGTCGGGCTCGCTCGGGTGCGCCAACGCCTGCGCCGAATGGCCGCGGGCGTCGCGGCGCTGTTTGGGTTGACGGGTCTCGCGGCGGCGGTGGAGGTCCATGCGCGCGATCAGGGGATCGACTCTGCGAGGTACACCACGCCATTCGCCTGGATCGCAGAGCATGTGTTCGGCAAAGCCGCACCCGCCCCGCAGCAATGTGTGCTGGGCGCAATCATGGTGCCCATCAACACGACGCCCCTCACGGTGGAAGGCGACCAGCCCCCATTAACTTCGTCGAACTGAATCACATGCGATGGTTCTTCCTCGGATTCCTGCTCATCTCATCCGGTGCCGTCGCGGCGCTCGACTTCTACCTCGCGCGCACGGAATATGAGCCCATCTGGATGGACGCGGGCTGGTTCCGAACCCGCATGCTGGTCTATCTCGTCGTGTTCGGCTTCATCCCCGCCATTGGTGCGGGCGGCGGCGCGATGGTCCTTCAAGGGGCCCGACCGATGCGCCTCTTCACGCAGAAGAAATCTCGGCGGTTCGCGAAATACGCGATCGGATCATTCGCGGGACTGATCTCGGTGATCTGCATCATCATCCTCATATCGGCCGCGGATGGCCGTGCGCCCGATGCGCTTGTGGCCGCGGCAAGCGGCACGTTCGCCGGTGTCTTCGTGCCGCTCGTGTTCTGCGCCAAAGAGCGCCCCGGCCAGTGCATCGGGTGCGGGTACGATCTTCGCGGATCGCGCCGATCGGGCAACTGCCCGGAATGTGGTCGACCGTGCGGTCCGGATTATCCCGTTGCCGCGTCCGCGGGCGGCTGAGCATCGAACCCGATCTCTCGCTCGAACATCCGCGCCGCCCG
>CALFMQ010000280.1 GCA_937879825.1 uncultured Phycisphaerales bacterium | reverse complement strand
GTGCAGCCATGTTCAACCGGTACCGCTCCCCGCCCGGCACCGACACAACCACACTCCGCCCCGCCACATCGATCGACTCGATCACCACGCCCTCGCCGATGTCGTCGCCCTCGCCGAACATCTTCCCGTTGATCATCGCGCCCGCCCCGCGCGAGCCGCCGAACACCGTCGACAACTTCACCGTCTCCGCCAGCCGCTCCCGCCACTGGGGCACATCCGCCGGCACATCGTCCGGCACGATGTTGTTCTCCGTCGGCTCGAGAAACGGCGAAGCCAACCCCCCCCCCTCGCCGATCGCCGCGATCCGCGCCAGCGCCGCCGCCTGCTCCTTCGTGGGCGCCGTCGAGAACACCTGCAGCGTCACGCCCGGGTCCGCGACGCCGCCATCCTGCGCCATCGCGCTGCCCGGCACCGAGCCGATCCCCATCCGCGGCGCGATCAACGCCACCAGCGCGGGCACCGTCAGCGCGCCGATCGTCATCATCTGAACCCTGTTCATTGACCCGCTCCCTGCTGCACCAGCGCCATCGCCGCGATCTCTTCCTTCGACGGCACACTGAACGACGCGTGCACCAACTCGATCGTCGCGCTCAGGTCCGTCGTCCCCCGGCTCAACTGCGGCGTCAACCGGAACCCCCGCACGCCGCCCAGCAGCGCCTCGCGCTCCAGACCATCCATAAACGCCGTCAACGCTTCGAAGTTCCCGCTCGCCTGCACCGTCGTCGTCAGCACCGCGTCCGGCGCGATCGTGCCCGACGCGATCCGGCCCTCCTCCAACTTCTTGGGCGACACGCGGTCCACCACAACGCCCGCCGCCTGCGCCAGCGCGTTGATCCGCGAAACCAGCGCCGATGGCGCCGACACACGCTCACCCGCCCGCTCGATCGCCTCGACCTGCGCCCGCACCCTCGTCTGCTCGCGCTCGAGCACCGGGGCGCTCGCCGTCAACTCCCCCGCCCGCGCCGCGATGCCCTGCGCATCGTCGAGCGATGCGCGCACATCCGTCAGACGCTGCTTGATCGGCCCGAGCACCATGATCGAAGCCCCCGCGCACACCGTCAGCGCGATCACACACACCGCCGGAGTCTGGCTCCGCGCTTCACCCTTGCCGCTCATGCTCATTCTGTCTCCTCCGCGACCGTCACGGTCAATGGGAGCGTCCGAGGGCGAATCGTCGCCGTGAACTGCAACGCGCCACGATGCTCCAGCATCGAACGCTGCGTCTCACCCATCGCCACCGACTCGCACAGCGCCGAGGCGCCGAGCGTCTCCAGGAACGCCCGCACGCCCTCCGGGTCGGGTGTCGCCCGATCCTTCGATAACAGGTACGCCCGCATCGTGAGCGTCGCGCCCGCGCCGTCGCGACCCGCCGTCAACTCCTGAATCTTGATGTCAGCCGGCGCCGCCGCCGCGATCTCGCGCAACAGCGCCGACCACGCGACCCGATCGCCCACCGCCGCTTTCGCCGACGCGAGCACAGCGCCCAGCGCGCCCTTCTCCTGTTCCACACTAGTGCGCAGCTCCAGCAGCGATCTCGCCGTCTCCGCCGATGCCGACACCCGCCGAAGCTCATCCCGCGTCCCGCGGAACGCCATCTCCGTCATCGAGGCATCGATCCCGATCGCGCCGAACGCGATCGCCACGCCCGCAGCCAGCGTCCACTTCATCCGGCGCTCGCCCTGCAATCGCGCCACATCCCCTGGCACAAGGTTCACATCCCGGGGCGTCGCACGAACCGCCGTCATCAGGTCACCGTCCGGATGCCCCGGCGCATCGAACGCCGCGCCCGTATCCCCGATGCCGTCGAGCGGCAGACCCGTCTCCTCGGAAATCATCCCCGCAAGCCCGGGAATCCGCGAGCCCGGACCCTCGACGCGCAGCCGCGCATGCGACCGAGCACCCTCATCCAGACCAAAGCGCAGCGTCTGCCGCACCTGCACGATGCACCGCTGCAGCACCGGCGAGATCAGCGCCAGAATGTCAGACCCACGGATCGAACGCGCCGCATCAACAACCGTGTCTCGTTCGGGCAATCCATTTTCAAAGAGCATCTGGCGCGCCTCGCCGTGCGTCAGCGCGACCGTACCGCCCCGACCCTCATCGCGCACGATGCTCCGGGTCATCGCCTCGACAAGCACGCCCAGATCGACATCCACCGGACGCAACATCCGAATCGATCCGCGCTCCGACGCGACCAGCGCCGATCCGTCCTCGCCGATGCGAAGCCGCACATCAACGCCCGTCGCG
>CALFMQ010000279.1 GCA_937879825.1 uncultured Phycisphaerales bacterium | reverse complement strand
GCGCTCGCACGCTCCGCGGCGTCGCAAGAGGCCGACTGAGGCGACCCGGCCCGCCTCTTACATTGCTAATCAGCCCGCTATGAAACCGGGCCGCGGACGGATATCGTTCCCGCGCGTCGAGCCACAAACCGCACGATCCATCCGGGAATCAATCATGGCCAAGAAGAAGTCCGCGTCGAAGAAGAATTCCGACTCCGCTAGGGCCTCGGCCAAGAAGAAGGGCGACGCCAAGAAGGCCGGCGACAAGAAGAAGAGCAAAGCCAAGTCGATGGAGCCCGTGCCCGTCAAGACCGGCAAGGGCGCATCGGTTGCCGAAGTCGCGGGCAGGTTCATGGAGATGTTCTCCGCCGCGGGTATGAACCCGCCCGAGGAGCAGATCTGGAAGGCGCTCTATCACAAGCAGTGCCGATCCATCGAGGGCGCGATGGGCATGGCATGGGACGGCCTCAAAGCCATGAAGGGCAAGGCCGAATGGTGGTACGCCCAGAACACGCTCAACTCGGTCAAGACCGAGGGGCCGTTCGTCGGCGCGACCGGCTTCGGCGTGAAGTACACCGTCGATGTCACCTGCAAGGAGTCCGGCGAGCGCACGATGATGAGCGAGATGGGCCTCTACACCGTCAAGAACGGGAAGATCGTGCAGGAAGAGTTCATGGCTCTGGGCAACTAACGTTCCCCCGCCCCACCGTCGCCCCCCGTCGAATCACTCGATCAACAAACGCTCATCGCCCGGCTTTGGCATGGAGTCGATCTCGCGCGGCGTGGTCTCGATCGGCTTGATCTCGGCGATCTCCTTCGACGACTTCGCCCCCGCATCCTCGAACCGGCGCAGCGTCGGGAGCATCCGCGACTGCAGCGAGCCCGCCAACCTGTTGAACGCCTTGTTCGCCGCGTCGAGAGACGAGCCGACCTTGCTCGCGTGCTCGAACACCGTCGCCGCCCGGTCGTGCAGCTCCTTGCCCAGCGCGAACAGTTCCTGCGCGTCGTCCGAGAGTTTCTTCTCGCGCCACCCCACATGCACCGCGCGCAGGAGCCCGATGAGCGTCGAGGGCGAGGCGAGAATCACGCCCCGCTGGGCGATCTGCTCGAAGAGGTCCGGACGCTGCTGCAGCGCCGCGTCGATGAACTGGTCCCCCGGGATGAACATCACAACGAACTCGGGCGAGCCGTCCCAGTCCTTCCAGTACTTCTTATTGGCCAGCGCCGCCGCCTGGTCCGCGACATGGCGCGCAAACCGTTGCAGATGGTGCGCCTCGTCCTCGGGCGTCGTGGCCTGCGTCGCGTCGAGGTACGCCTCGATGTTGGTCTTGGCGTCCACCACGATCACGCGGTTGTTGGGCAGACTCACGACCATGTCGGGGCGGAGCAGGTTGCCGTCCGCATCCCGCGCCGATGTCTGCTCGGAGAAGTCGCAGTAATCGCGCATCCCCGAGATCTCCGCGACGCGGCGGAGCTGCATCTCGCCGTAGCGGCCGCGGACCTGCGGCTTACGCAGCGCGTTGACCAGACTGTTTGTTTCTCTGCGGAGTTGTTCGTTGACCTCACGCACCTCGCGCAGGTGGCGACCCAGATGCCCGAACGACTCGGCCCGCTCCTTCTCGATCTGCGTGAGTTTTTCGTCGGTCTTTCTGAGCGTCTCGGCGATGGGCCTGACCATCTCCCCGACGGACTTGGACTTCTCGTCGAACTGCTCGCCCGCGCGCTTGAGGAACGCGTCGGTGGACTTGGCGAGCACCTTGGCCGCCTCGTCACCGAACATCGCGCGGAACGTCTCGCGCTGGTCGACCAACTGCCTCTCGAAACTCCGCTGATATTCCTCGCGCGAACGTTTGTCGGCGTCGATCCGTTCGCGGAGGGTCGCGTTCTCGCGCTCGGACGCGTTGAGGTGTTCGCGTAGCTCGTCGGCGCGCCCGGTCGCATCGTTGCCCGCGCTGATCGCTTCATCGAGCGCTCCGCCGAGCCGCACCGACTCTGCGCGGGCGACCGATCGCTGCGCCCACAGCAGGGCCGTCGCCGCCGCCAGAACAAGCGCGATCACACTCAGCACGATGATGACGGCGGTTTCCACACCGACAGTCTACGCGCAACTCCAATCAATCGGAACTTCAATCAGCGGTCGGCGATCGCCTTGTCGCCCCCGGAAGACGGGCCGGTGATCAGGCGCACCGGGTGCCCGGCGGCCATGGCGCTGGCGAACCCATCGCGCAGCTCGCTCGCCGACATTCCCGAGACGATCGCCTGCGCCGCCAGCAGATCGCGCTGGTCGCGGTCGCGGTACGCCATCTGCGAGAGCTCGTGCGCCCACCACGCGGGGTCGTCCATCCGCGTCTTGATCGCATGAAGCGTGAGGCGTTTGGCGGCGTCGAGTTCCTCGGTCGTGGGCCCGTTCTGCGCCAGGTCATGGAATGACGAGTCGATCAGTCGGGCGATCATCCCGGCGTTGGCCGGATCGCACACCGAGTCGGCCCAGAACATGCCGTAGCCGGGGAAGGCGCAGCGCGTCAGACTCGACACGTGCACGCTCGAGGCCAAACGCGAGCCGTCACGCACCGATTTGCCCAGACGCAGCGTCAGGACGCGCGCCGCCATCTCCATGATGATCTCGTCGCGAGGCGAGCACATCTCGGGCGGTCGGAAGCCGGCGACAACCACCGCGTGCGGCGTCGGGCCCTCGACGAGCACATCAGAGAAGAACTCGCCCGGCTCGCGCACATGGCGCATCGCCGCAAAGGGAGCGTCGTCGATTCGGATGCGCTCGCCGAGCGAACCGAAGTACTGGCTGGCCAGCGCAACGGTATCGGTGCGCGTCACATCGCCCGTGATCGCGGCCTCGATCGGCCCCGTCGTCATCCGGAGGCGCACCCATTCCTGCGCGTCTCGGTGCTGAATCGCCTCGATGTCGTCCGGGAGCAGCGGGCGTGAGCGAGGATCACCCTCGGGCGCGAGCGCCCTGACGAAGGCCTGGTTTGCGGCCCCTTTGGGCGAGAGCGTCGCGCGCTCGGCCTCGATCAGAGCGCGATGCTTCCAGCGATTGAAGGCCCTGCGCTCGATCACCGGCTCTGTCAGCAACAGATGAATCACTTCCAGCGCCGGCTCCAGGTCCTCGCGTCCACACTCGACGCTCAGGCGAATCGCGTCGTCATCGATGTCGCCCCGCAGAGAGATCGATCGCCCGGCGAGCAACCCCTCGAGTTGATCCGACGACCGGGTATCCGAGGCGGGCTCACGCCACAGAACCTCTGCGGCGTCCGTGCGCCCGCGCGTGGGGAGCGTTTCCTCGATGCGCCCGCCCGCAATGACAACCTCCACCGCTACTCGCCCGGGTCGGGCGCGAATCTCCGCGTGGTGAACGAGCACGCCGTTCTTGAGCAGCACCGATGCCGCCGAAGGCATCTCGGGGGCCGGTTCCAGCCTCGCGACGCCGCCGCGCACCGGCTGATTGTCCAGGATGGTCGTCACGGGCGCTTCGACGGGAAGCGGCGTGCGCTGCGCGACGTACGACTTGCGAACGACTTCCAGCACACGATCTTCATCGGGCGCATCGCCGCCCGCGGTGGTAGCCAGAATCATCGAGCGCCGGACATCGGCGATACGCCGTAGCGCCGCGGTCGCTTCGTCCGCGGAGAGTTCCTTGAGCGTCCGCTCGGCGAACTCGAGCACGAAGTCATCCGAGTACAGCCGCCGACCGCGCGCGATCTCATCGCCCAAGCGAGCCGCGGCGCCGCGTGCGTCGGCCGACCGATCGTACGAGGAGGCATCGGCCAGGCGCCGCAGGACGGCTTGCGCACCCCACCGAACCATCTCCTGCGAGAGCCCCTCCTGCTCGACACGCGCGTATTCCTGCCCAATGAGCGTGGCCGCCTGCTCCCAGTACCCGGCGGGTGTGGACGCCGCGATGATGGCCATTCGAACGCCGCGCACCGGCTCGGCCAGAATCGTCTGCACATCGAGGATCGTGAAATCGGACGCGTCGGCGCGCACCGACAACTGCCGCTCGAATGCGTCCATCGCCACCCGCTCGATGAGCTCGTTCCGGAGCGATGGCTCGTCACGTACCGGCCCCGCAACCGTCGTCAGGCGCGTCACCTGGCAGTAGTCACCCGACATCTCCTGATCGGTCATGCCCGCGGCCACAGAGTCGGTCATCGTCGCCAGGCGCGGGTCCGGGTCGCCGGGCGCCGGTTTGTCCGCGAGGCCCCCCATCCGGTGCGACACGATCTTGATCATCTCCACCGGATCGATATCGCCCGTAATCACCATCGTCATCCGGCGCGGCGCGTACCACGCGTCCGCGAACGAACGCGCCTCGCCCGGCGTCAGCGCAGCCGCGGCTTCGGCGCTGTCGTACGGCGCGCGGTCCTGAAGGCGCGACCCGGGCGCCATCATCGGCAGCGCCTGTCGGCTCAGCCGTTTCTGTACCCCCTCGTGCGCACGCTGCTGCTCGCTGAGCAGTTCCTGCGCCGGGGCGATCAATGCGGCCTCGGCCGCGCCGCCCCGTGAAACATCCGCCAGCCAATCCATCGCGCGACCGATTGCATCGGGCCCCGCGGAGGCGAGCGTCACGCCGACCATCGTCCGGTCGTACGACGCCCATGAGGTGATCTCTCTGTCCGGCGCGTATCCCCGCTCGATCAACCACTGGCACGAAGGGAGCAGCGTCGCGCCGCGCGCCAGGAGCGCCGCCGCCCCGCGCTGATCGTCCGTCTCCGAGAGCGTCCCGGCACGAATCACCAACAGCAGCGAGACCTCATCCCGCGCCTCGGGCATCGGCTTGACCACGACGGTGAGCCCGTTACCCAGTTCCCGAGAGACGATCTCGGGATCCTGCGGCAGTTCAGACTGTGCCAAGGTCATCGAAGCGACCATCAGGACAAGTGCCATCGAACGCACCATCGCGAAGAATGGCGACCCTCGGCGAACACCTTGCTGCTCCCGGCTCAGACGCATCGATCCACGGCTCCAGTTCCGATCAGGCATGCGGGAAGCCGGGGATCACTGTCCCGGCGCCTCCGCACCCGATCGTACCGGTGTCCATCGGCGATGTTGCCACGCCACCAAACCCCGATTCGGCGCGGCCGGATCGGAATCGAACCCGGGTGGTCCGCGAATCCCGCTCCCGGTACGCTCGCTCTGTGAACCAACCAGCCCAGAGTGACGCGCCCACCCATTCGTCCGTTGCCCCCGAGCGGCTCTCCATCGCCGCCGCGGCTTCGGCCCTGTGCGCCCTTCTCGCCGTGACCGGGTGCGTGGGCATTTCCTGGATCGCCTATCGACAGCCGGACCGCTTCGTCTACATCGCGGTCGTCCCGGCCCTCGCGCTGGCAGCGATTGTCCTGGGAGTCATCGCCCGCGTCCGCATCGGGAAGTCGGTCACGACGGGCGGCGTTGTGCTGCGCGGCAAGGGTCTCGCAACGCTTGGCATCTTCCTCGGCGTCCTCGGGGGGATCATCCCGACCGCGTTCCTGCTCAGCGCGCTGGTGACGCTTTCGTCGCTCAAGTCGCTCGCTCCCGTCGCCGAGCGCGTCGTGATCGCTGCCGCTGCGCAGCGCCCCCAATCGGCGCGGGCGGACCTTTCGCAGGAGGCATCGAACGACCTCACCGATGCGCGCCTGATCGCGATCGGTCGCGCGATCGAACGGAGCGCGGGCAAGCCGACGACGGCGGACGTCTCGATCAGCGCGGTCATCGAAGCGCGCACGCGTGTTGTGTCGGCAGCGCAATCCGGCGCCGATCCCTCCGCGCTGGGTGAACTCTCGCCCAAGCCGGTCGTGATCCGGTGCGAGCGCGGCAGTGTCATCGCTTACACGCTGCTGGATGCCGACGCCTTGAATCGGCAACAGGTTCGCATCGCCGACGCGCTCTTTCTCCTGCCCGATGGTTCTTGCATCACGCTCCGTGCCGACGGCCCGGCGCAGCAGGTCGCGCGGGCGCTGGGGCTCTCCCCCACACCGCTGGACGATGAATAGCCGCTACGACCGAATCCCTGAGAGCATCGCGATCGCCACGGGCAGGAGCAACAGACTCGGAACGAACCCGCCGAGCCACGCCGGGAGCCCTGGCATCGACACGATCGGCGCCATCGCCGACGCCGCGAGCCCCGCCGCGGCGATCGGGACCGCTTTCATCGTCGATTGCATCATGCCTCCCGGGAGGCGCTTGAGGAAGAACGGCACAGCGATGAGGAGCGTCAGGATGTTGCTCGCCACGCCCGCGACCCGGCCCCAGCGCTGGCGGTCGAGCCGATGCGCGGTCGTCGGATCGAGCCCGCCCGTGCGCAGGATGCGCCCCACATCGCGCCAGCCGAGCCCGCGCGCAAAGCTCGTCAGGAAGCGCACCTTGATTCGCTCGGGGTCGAGCGACGTTACAAGTGCTGCCTCGTGGCGGCGCTCGGTGCCGGTCGATGTCGGGGTCTCGCGGACTCCGTTCTCGAGGGCCCACGCCGCGCCGTTCCACACCGCCGCGTCGGCGCGAACCGTCGAGAGGACGCGCCCCGTCGCATCGCGCTCCCAGTAGGAGAGCGACTCGAGGCGATCCTCGGCGTCGATGAACCGCGCGGCGTAGAGCAGCCCGCCCGTCTCGTCGGGCGTGAGCATCACGCGGAACGCCCCGATATCGCGCTTCCCGCCGTCCCCCGCGTCCCGGGCCAGCAGGTGCGCCACCTTCGGGAGCATCAGCTCCTGGTCGGCGATCTGCAGCGCGCTGAACACAACCGCCACCAGCAGGAACGGGCGAACGAGTGCGTGCAGACTCATGCCGCCCGCGAGCACGGCGACGAGTTCGCGGTGGCGCACCATCTGCGCCGCCGTAAAGCCCATCGCCGTGATGAGCACCACGCCCAGCAGATTGTCGAACAGTTGCAACACGCGCGGTCCCCAGATGTCTACCACGAACATCACGGTGAGCAGCGTGTGACGAATCGCGCCGGGGTTGTCCCCTCCCGCGTCGCGCACGCTCTCCGCCGCCGCCTTGGAGAACCGCGAGAGATTCAGCGCGACATCCACCGACACGACAAACCCGCACAACAGCACGAAGAGCAGAACGATGTTCAGCACGTACATCCGCGCGATGTATCGATAGACAATATTCATATCTGGCCCGGAACTCCCGCGCGTGCGGCGTGGCGACGGTGCATCGACCACAGCAATGTGCTGCAAGCGTATCCCACGACCGCCGCCCCCACCGTGTCGGAAAGATAGTGCGCGCCCGAGAGAACCCGCGTCACGGCGCAGCCGATCGCCCAGAGCACCATCACAGGCCAGGCCGCCGGCGCGACACGGGCCACCATGAACGCGCCCCCGAACGCCACCGCCGCATGACTGGAAGGGAACCCGATTCCCGAACTCGTCAGCGGTGCTTCGAGATAGGAGCGGAACGAAAAGAAGACACCGTGATCCAGCGCGTTGTGCGGGCGCTCCCTGCGGACGATCAACTTGAGGATCTCGGCGCTCGCTGCTGTAAAGAAAACGCTCAGCACCACCATCGCCGCTCGGTCCCACCATCCCTTGATCCGCGCCCGCCGATCGGCCAGCATCAGGCACGCGGCGATCGCAAGCCACGCCGGCGCGTACCCCGCGACACGGAGGAGTCGCAAGAGGTCCGAGTCGTACCTGAGGTGCCCGTGCGTGTTGCCCCACTGTTCAACGAGCGGGTCCAGCGCCGTGGCCAAGACCATCGAGAGAACGATCGCGACGACGATGTAGATCAGGCGCTTCCGCTTGGGCGTCATGGGGCGGGTCCCTCGCTGGGCGCGAGACCCCGGTACCCCCGCCCGAGATGCACGCGCATGGGCTCTTCGCGGATCTGCTCCACCCAATCAAAGAGGAAGCCGCGTGACCACCGACGCTCGCCGCCATCGACCAGCACGGCGTCCCGTCCGATCAGCGCCGGGTTCTCGAGCGACGTGTCAGCGAAGTCGTCGTACGAGGTCCTGCGGTCGCCGAGGATGTGCTGAGCGCAGTACACGACCGGCCGACCATCCATGTAGAAGGCCAGGAGGCCCGCTCTCTGGTACCGATTCGCGATCACGAAGCCATTCTTCAGTCCCTGCTCCTTGAGGATCGACTCGACCTCTCCGGCCGCGGCACGCGCTCCCGAAAATCTGCGGGTCGGCACGATCCGCTCGGCGCCTGGGAGTGTCGCGATCACGGGGAGCATGAGCATCCCGACGGCTGCGATCACGCCGTACCCCAGCCCCCAATGCCACACGGCGCGCTTCCAGCCGCGTACGCCGCGCGCGAGCGCCACCCCGCCCAAGGCCGACCATGTGGCATACGTCGCGATCGGCCAGTTCCCCTCGCCCTGAGCGAAAAGCGTCACACAGAGATAGAAAACGATCGTCGGCGCGCCGCACCAGACAAGCAGCCGCCGGACGTGCGCAGACGTTTCCGGCTCATCGCTTGCTCCTCGCATACCGAGGAACATCAGAACGAGCGCCGGCCCGACCAGGGCGATCTGCGATCCGATCATTTCAAGAGTCCACATGGGCGTCCAGGCGGGCGCATCGTCGGGCTTGATCCGGATATCCCCGCCCTCCGCTCCCAGGTGCCCAAGGAGATGGGCGACCGTCGGCCACCCTTGTTGCTGATTCCAGATCAGCACGGGCGAAGCGCACGCGACCGCCACGGCGAGCCCGAGCGCGGCCCCCGTCATCCACTTGCCGCGAATCGAGCCGCGCGATCCGATCCAGGCGCACACGACGCCGACGAGCATCAGCAGGATGGTGTACTTGAACAGAAAGCCGATGCCGATCGCGGCGCCGAGCATCGCGTGGGCTCCCAGCGCCCTCCCGCCCCGCATCATCCCTCGCATCGCCCATGCCGCCCCCAGCGCCGCCGCGAGCCAACATGCGATCATCGGCCCGTCGATCGTCATCAGCAGCGCCACCGCGTGGTACGCCGGCACGCAGAGGTACACCAGCAGCGCGCACAACGGGGCCCGCCTGGAGTTGGGCACCACCGCCGCACCGAGCCCCGCGACAAACGCCATCGCGCACGCCGACGCCAGCACCGCCGGGAGCCGAACCGTCGCCTCACTCGTGCCGAGGATCGACGTCGACGCCGCGATCACCCACGCGACGCCCGGGCCCTTGGTGTAATACGAGAGCGCGGGCCTGCGCGACCACTCCCAGTAGTGCGCCTCATCGCCCGTGAGTTCGTACGGGCTGAACCACAAGAGGAACACGATGCGCGAGATCGTCACCAGCGCGATGATGATCCACACCGCTCGCCACGCGCCGGTTCGGTCTTTCGTTTCGGGTTGTGTGCCCGATGGCGTCACCGGCGCATTGTGACCGAGACCCGCCCGCTCCGCACACCCGTCTAATGCGCGCTCAGCTTGCGGTACTGCGAATACGTGAAGGCCGCCAGACCGACGACACCACCCCACAGGAGCACCAGCCCCGCCTCCCCGGTTTTGTGTGTCACGCCCTGCCCCGCGCTCACCGTGATCACCGCGATCAATGCGGGAAAGAAGCTCCACAAGTACACCGGGAGGGGAAGACTGTCGCGCAGGCGCATCCCCATCACGGCGCCCGCGAGCACCATCACGAAGCACGCCGCCGCGTACCCGAGGCGCTCGTGGCGCTTGGAAAGCACCTCGCGCCGGAAGTCCCGGGTCTTCTGTCGCAGATCGCGGGCGGCTTCGCTCACGCCGGGGTCGCCCGCGCCCGAGCTCCGTTCCAGGCGCGCTTCACTCAGCAGGTCGTCGGCGCTCATCGCCATCACCGTCTCGCCCGCGTTCCCGCGCGGCCACAATCCGGGCAGTTCGACCTCATCACGGCGCGTGCCCGGCACGCCCTCCCGCCCCGCGGTCAGGACATCGTTCATCCGAAGAGAGACCCCGCCCGGCGCGTCCGTGCTCCGATCGGGCCGGATCGACGCGCCGCCCGCCGTCATAAGGGTCACCACGCCATCTTCGCCCACACGCTCAATCCGCACGCGCCCCGATCGCTCCCCCTCGATCGCGACGCTCACGACCGTCCATCCGCCGCTCCCCGCTTCCGAGTCGCGGCGAAGGTCATCGCCGAACACGCGCACCACCTGCCCGTCCCGCGCCACAAACTCCGCCTGCCCGCTCTGTCGCAGCATCGTGGCGGTGCGCCTCGCCGAGTCGAGATCCGCCAGACGCTGCGCCAACACGCGGCGGCGCTGCTCGACAGGGCCCATCCGCTCCGGATGGGCGGCCGCCTCGTCCATCTGGGACCATGTCAGGAACTTCGGGTCGTCTCGGATCGCCCCGGGGATGCGCACGCGCTGCGTCACGAACGCCTCCTGATAGACCGCCCCGTCCTGACCCGTGCGCAGCGCGTTGGAGAATCGCAGCTGCACCGCCGTGCCCGGTTCATCGCCCGAGTTGTCATCGAAGAACCACGCATCGACTCGCTCCGCCGAGATGTAGTTCTGGGCGATGCCGTCGCGCGCCACATCCACCGCCAGCACTTCCATCAGCACGAGATGATCACGGGCTTCACCCTCCGTCGGGAGTTCCAGCGCCTGCCTCGCGAAAACCTGCCAGTGCGCGCGCTTCCGGTCGCCCAGCACCACGCTCTGCCCGTCGCCCACCGCCGACGCGACGATCGACGCCGCGTCGCGCGTCAGCACACGCTCCATCGCGTGGAAAAACCGCGGCATCACCGTGTTGGACAGCACCCCCACGAGCACCGCCAGCGCGATCCCGACCACCACCGCGGGGACAAGAATCCGCCTGGGCCCGACGCCGCCCGCCATCGCCGCCACACCCTCGTTGTCCGACGACATCCTGTGATACGCGAGCGTCGCGGCGAATCCGCCGGCGAACGGCAGCGCGTACTGGAGCATGGGCACCATCGCGAGCGTCATGAACATCATCGCCGAAGACGCGCCGACCTGGCCCTCCGAGAGCGGCTTGACCGCCACCGCGAACGCGATCACGCCGACGAGCGAGGCCGCCGACACGATGAGCAGCCGGAGCATCTCCCCGGTGATCGACCGCCAGATCAGGATGGGCGTGCTCCGGAACATCCGAGACATGCTCCGCCTCCGACGCCCCGACGGCAACCCCGGCCCGCTCAGTCGTGGATACCGGACGCCGAACCGGAAGAACTCGGGGTGATAGGGAAGACGCGCGGGTCGCGCCGCCCGAATAACCGGAACCGCGTCCGGAATCGCTGGCCCCGGGCCGATGTTGAATCGGAGCATCCTTCGTGGTGGACGAAGGACCATCCCCCACCCTCTAGCGAGCAAGACATGTCCGAGACCCAGTCATCCCGAACCCGTCGCCCCGTGACGCGATCGTCTCGCCGAGGTCTGACGCTGCTCGAGTCCCTCATCGCGACCACCATCCTGAGCGTTGTCGTGCTGGCCGTCGCGGCCGCGCTCAACGCCTCGCAGAAGCTGGCCTACGAGGGTCGCCAGCGTGTGATGGGCGTCAACGCCGCCGACGACATGATGGTCGAACTGATGACCGTTCCCTACGCCGAGCTCAAGAACTACAACGGGATGACGCAGGCGCCGGGCGCGATGGTGACGATCGACGACACGGCCTCCCCAGAGATCTACTCCAACATCGGGCGCTCCGTCGAGG
>CALFMQ010000278.1 GCA_937879825.1 uncultured Phycisphaerales bacterium | reverse complement strand
GGCGACTTTGGCGCGGCGGAGTTTGACCGATGCGGCGTCGTCGGCGGAGGCGGCCGTCTCGAACTGCTTCATGTAGCCGTCGGCCCGTTTGATGCCCTCCTGCTTATTCTCGGCGCGCTCGGCGGCGAACAGTGACGCGTCGACGCGCTCCGCGAACGCGGCGACCTGCGCGATGGGCTGGAGTGTCGCGGCGAGACTGACGGACATCTTGGGCTGATTGAGAATGCCATCGAGCACGGAGACGGCCTTGTCGTATTGCTCCGCGTCCATGAGCATGCGCGCGTAGGTGAGCGCGATCCACGGGTCGTCGGATTTCTTGAGCGCGGCGCGCTCGGCGGAGTCGAGCATCTGCTGGCTGGCTTCCTTGCCCAAGACGCGCGGGAGCAGCGTGCGTGACGACTCCATCAGGCGGAGCGTGATGTCCTCGGGCGGGGTGTTGTTGAATGCCGCGAGGGCCTGCTGGGCGTAGGGTGTGAGCCCCTCGACGGCGCGGCGCCGCGCGCCGGGTTCGGTGATGGTGCGGCCGATGTCGGCCTGGCGCCGGGCGAGGTCCATCAGGCGGCCGAAGAGTTCGTCGGGGTAGCTGGAGAGGATGTTCTCGAAGATCCGTGCGGCCTCATCGCGCTGCTCGGTCTCCTGCTGCTTGAGGCCCTTCGCGTAGAACCCGTCGGCCTCATCGACATGCCACATGGCGAGGAAGATCTGCGCCTCGACATTGTCGGGGTGCTTCGCGATGATGGCTTCGAGTGCCTTGCGGTTCTCCTGTCGGTCGTATTCCTCGACCTGTGTGTTGCGGGAGAGTTCGAGCCCGGCCCGGGCGAGGTACCAGTCGACCTTGTCGATGGCGGCAACGGCTTCGGGATCGGCGTCGGGCCGGTATTCGCCTGTGCCGGGATCGGTGATCTGGTTTCTGATCATCCGCGGCATGGACTTGCATTCTTCGATGAACTCCTTGGTTCCGTCGGGGTTCCAGCCGAGGAGACTGAGTCTTGCCTGGCGCTCGTCGAGGAAGTCCATCAGGGCCTGCGGGTTGTTGGGCTGCGCGATAGCGAGATTGCGGAGGGTGCCGAGGTAGAGGCGGTATCGCTTATCGAGTTCTTCGCGCGTGTTGGGTTTGGTCTTGAGGGCCAGATCGCGGTAGGCGGTGAGCCACTCGACATTGGTCTGGTCCTTGTTGACGGCGCGTCCATAGGCCTTGTAGGCCTCTTCGAAGTTTCCTTCGGCGACGAGCTTCTCGCCGCGTGTGGCGTGTCTCCCGCCGTAGTTCTTGAGCGCGAGCCCGCCGGCGATCACGGCGGCGAAGACCAGCGTCGCGATGACGGCGCTGAGGATGATGACGAACTTCTTGTTGACCTGTGCCGCCATGGTTGTGGTTGCCTCTCTTGGTCTTGGATGAACTCTGTGCTCGCTCAGGGAGCGGGTGGGTATTTGCCTTGTTTGACATCGACCCAGTTGGGGATTCTGTCGGCGATATCGGGGAGCATTTCGTCGAGCAGACTCGCGGCCATCTGCGCGAGGTCCTCGGGAGAGGTCGCGTCGAAGCTGGAGAACTGCATCTTGGCGTAGTACGCGTAGTCGTCCTGCAGGCGGAAGGCCATCAGCCGGACGTTGTCTGCGGTGGGTGTGTGCTGGCCGTTGGCGAAGAAGAAGTAGCCGGCGTACATGACCTGGCCGTTGCGGCTCTCGAATCGCGTCACCTGCATCCTGAGTTTGTCGAGGTCGCGGGGCAGCGGCTTCCAACCGTTTGCCAGTCGGACACTCCCGTACTCCTCGGGATCGAGCGTGTCGTCGATGGGGAAGCGGGACAGATCGAGTGGGACATCGACGATGCGCGACTCTCCGGTGAGGTCCCATCCGTTGCCGACCATGCATCGCTCGGGGACATGGGGGACGGTATCGATCATGCCTGTGTAGTAGGCGAAGTGGACCTGGAGCAGTTTCGGGTGATCGGGGTCGTCGGTGTTGATGTAGTTCCGGTTGATGTAGTTCTGCGTGCCGAGTTCGTCGGCAATTTCGGCGCTGAGGACCTGGTCCTCGCCGAGCCGGTTCCAGTGGGTGTATTCGGTCGGGAGGGTGCGCATCTGCGCGTTGTCGGGGGGGCTGATCGGGAGTTTGGTGAGGTGCAGATCCAGGACACGGATGACTGTTCCCAGCGCCATGGCACTAGACGCGAGAACTGCGATCGCGGCGAGAAGCGACGCCATCGAGATGGAGGCGGGACGGATGGCCGGCTTGGCGGTCTTGGGCTTGGCCTTGGGCTTGTCTGCGTTTGAGGGGCCCTCGTGCACGGCGCGCTTGAGCGCCCAGACGATGAACATGAAGACGAAGAATGCGGGGATGAGCAGGAGGTTGCCGACGAGCATGTGGGCCTGCCCGGTGGCGAGACTGGGATTGATGAGGGAGAGCAATCCCAGCACCGCGACGCGGATGACATTCATGAAGACGGCGACGGGGAGCGCCATGAGGATGATGGCGACGCGCTGCCACCAGAAGCGGCACCCGAAGAATGCGACGGCGAATCCGAGCGCGAGGAAGGCGATGACCATCCGCATGCCGGAGCACGCGTCGGCGACATCGAGCGGGATGGCGTCGGCCCCGACCTTGAGGACATTGCCTTCGAGGTCGGTAGGCACGCCGAAGAGATTGAGGAGGAACCAGGCGCCCTTGGCGGCGATTCGCTTGAGGGGCCAGGTGACGGAGTTCATGACTCGTTCGGAGATGGTGACGGCGAAACCGAGGAACGCGATGGGGAAGATGAGTTTCTCGAAGATGAAGGGGCCGAAGATGAGGAGCGTTGCGCCCGCGACGACGAGAACGAGCGAGAAGCCCTGGAACATGTGGTTGGAATAGCCGCCGACGAAGAATGCGTAGGCGACGATCCCGAGCATCATGAGGCAGAGCCCCGGCCAGAACTGTGTGACGGGCGTGGCGGCGAGTTCGCGTCGCTTGAGCCAGATGTAGTAGGCGGAGATGAACGGGACGAACCAGGCGTGCGCCCAATCCTCGAAGTAGGTGGCGCTGAATCCGCCCGGCCCCCACTGCTTGGCCATCCACCTGTAGAAGAGCGCGACAACGGCGAGCCCCACGGCGATGAGGAGGACGAGTTGGCGCGTTGACAGCCAGGGGCGGGTTTGGCCGCCGGGCAAGTCGCGCGCGCTGCTCTGCGAGATACTCGTCATCCGTCTCCACCAGCGTCCCGGGCGCACGAGCGGCCCTTATGGGACAGCGATTCCGGACCCATCGGGTTGATGTGCGCGCCGTCTCCCACCGGGCGCGCGGCATCACACCGCGGGTACTACGACCATCGACCAATGAGGTTCATCCCTGAACCGGTGTTGGGTGACGCGATCTCCCCGCGCGATCCTTTCGGACCTTCCACACAGATTGTAGTTAGTTTCCGAAGCGATTGACGGGCGGGGACCCGAAGACGTCGTTGCCGAAGTTCCGGTCGAGGAGGAACCCGAAGCCGTAAGTGGCTCGTATGCCGCTTCTTAGCACGGCAAGGGGGGTCGCCCAGAAGTCGGTGCCGAACGTGACCAGATCGTCGGCCTTGAGGACGATGTCGGGCTGGGTCCCCTCGGCGATGGCCTTGAGATCGAGGCGGATGATGGCCTGCCGATCCTCGCCGATCCGGCGGGTCAGGTCCACTCGATTGGCGTTGGCGAGCTGCGACAGGCCCCCGGCGGAGGCCACGAGGCGGCGGAGGGTGAGCTGGCCCGCGGTCGGGAGCTGATAGACGCCCGCCTGCGAGATTCCGGGGCCGTCGGCGTAGACGAAGCCCTGCTCGGGTGGCGGGACATGGATGATGTCGCCGGGCCGGACGACAATGTTATAGGACGCAGCCCCCTGAAGAAGGGGTTTGACAGGGACCTTGATCACTCGTTGGGTGACGAGTTCATCGAGACTCTGGGCACCGGCGAGGGGATCGGCACCTTCCGGGAGGCCGGAGGATCCGCCGGTAGGCGACATGACCTGCACCCACTTGCCGTTGAGGAACATCCAGCGGCCGGCGGGGGCTGCGGTGATCGGGGTCGGCGAGGTGGAGGGCGTCGTGAACGGAGAGGTGGTGTTGACCGGTGAGTCGTCGGGGAGGTCGAGAATCGGCTCGCGGCCCTGTGGTTCCTTGTTCGGGTTGCGATTGGGCTGATCCAGCAGGGCGGACGTGATGTCGTCGTCCTCCGGCTGGGAGACAGCGCTCATCGACACCCAATCTCTTGCCCCCGGACTCGGGTCGTCGGCGGGCTGGGTGACTTCATCGATCAGGTCGAGGAGGTCGTCGCCCGATCCGGAGCCGGTGGGGGTTGTGGGGCGGTTGGTGTCTGAGGGTCGGTCGGGCCTGATGGTCTCGATCTGGCCCGTGGCGCGGTCCGAGAGCGGGACCTGCCGGATGACAAAGACATTTCGGATGGTGGGCGAGACGCCGCCGGCGTCGGTCAATGCTTCGAGGAGGCGGTAGTCGGGATTGGGGATGGCATAGGTGCCGACGGCCTGCACCGCGCCGAGGATGGAGAAGGTCTGCTGGCGGGCTGCGGGCACCTGGATTGAAACGGTCGGATTTCTGAGGATGAATCCGCCCTCGACGAGCATACGAGCGATGAGTTCCTGTGCTTCGAGGGAGGAGAGGCCGCCGATTCGGATGCGGCCGAGCTGGGGGATATCGATGGCGCCTCTGGAGTCGACCTGGAGTTCGGCATCGAATGGTTGGCCGCCCTCGAGGAAGTCGAGGATCGTGACGCGAAGGACATCGCCCGAGGCGATGCGGTAATCGAGTGAGGAGGGGACGAGATCGTCGGGCATGATGGGGGTCGGCTCGACGAAGTCGACCGCGTCGGCCTCGATGACATCGATGCGTTCGAGGACGGGGACGATGGTGGGGGTGTGCTCCCAGCGGCCCAAGGCGTTGGGGGCGCCGAGCCAGCTATCGGCCTCGCACCCGCCCATTGCGATCGCGGTGCCGGCAAGGGCCGCGAGCCCGATGGCCCTGTTGCTCCAGCGAGTGATCTTTCGGCGAACTCGAGCCACCATCAAACTCCTTCCGGCGAGGGTTGACGGCCCTCGCCCGCCCTGACGCGGGCGACACACTAGCACCGGGGGCGCATCACCTCCAACTACACGGGAGCGGGGCCCGATGTTCTGCCCGAAGCGGGAATGTCCTCCCATCTCCATCGACCCGCACAACCGTCAGAGTTCAACACCATCGGCCAATCCGGGCCAAGTTCATCGCCCGCGGGCCCGATTCTGCATTGGGAGATTGGGGGTGATGCGGCGCGGGACCACGACGCGGCAGCCCTATACTGACCCCCGATGAGCGAACCACGGAGCACCAACTCGACGAATCGGACGCTGGCCCGGCATCCCCGGCCGCTCGGTGGGGATCCGATCAAGCGGATGGACGCGCCGATTCTGTCGCTCTCGGACCGGGTGCTCAACAACTCGGGGGGTAAGAGCCACTTGGGCGCCAAGCGGAAGCCGGCGTGGCTACGGGCGAAGCTGCCCGGCGGGCCTGGGTACACGCAGCTGCGGGCGATTCTCAGCCAGCACAAGCTGCACACGGTGTGCGAGGAGGCGGGTTGCCCGAACATGGGGGAGTGCTGGGCGCGGGGTGTCGCGACCATCATGATTCTGGGCGACACCTGCACGCGGTCGTGCGGATTCTGCAATGTGAAGACCGGCAAGCCGATGCCCGCGGACGGGCACGAGCCGGCGCGGGTCGCGGAGTCGTTGGCGCTGATGGGCCTGAAGCATGTGGTGATCACTTCGGTTGATCGGGACGACATGCGCGACGGCGGGGCCGCCATCTGGGCGGAGACGATTCGGAGGTCGCGCGCGGCGTGCCCGGGTATGAGCATCGAGGTGCTGATCCCGGATTTCCAGGGCGACTGGGATGCGCTGCGGGTTGTGATGGATGCGCGGCCTGAGATTCTGAACCATAATCTCGAGACCGTTCGGAGGATGTACCCGGCGGTGCGTCCTCAGGCGAAGTTCGACCGATCGATCGAGTTGCTGCGGATCTGCAAGGACGCGGGGCTCGTGACCAAGACGGGGATCATGGTGGGGATCGGCGAGAAGGACTCCGAGGTTGTGGCGCTGATGCGCGAGGTTCGCGATCGCGCCGAGACGGACATCCTGACGATCGGGCAGTACCTGCAGCCGACGCCGAACCACCTGCCGATTCATCGGTGGGTGACTCCCGAGCAGTTCGCGGAGTTCCGCGAGATCGGGATGGGGATGGGGTTCAAGGTGGTGGAGTCGGGGCCGATGGTGCGGTCGAGTTATCACGCGGACGAGCAGGCGGATGCGCTGACGGACATCCAGCGAGAGACGCACGCGCGGATGGGGGCGTTGATTGCGGGTGCGAAGAAGTCGGCGGAGTGAGGGAACGGAGCGAGCACAAAGCGCAGATTCCCCCTCCGTCACACTGCGCGTGACATCTCCCCCGATGGGGATCGGGGAGGGGGCCAACGGGCTAGAACGGGAAGATGACTCCGAGCCAGATCGCGATGGAGTCGCGGGCGGGGTTGTCGTCTGTGCCTGAGGTTGAGGCGTTTGAGATGTGGTGCCACCCGACGCCCAGATCGAGTCGAGCGCCGGAGTCGTTGATGTTGAAGGTGGTGCCGATGCCGACATGGGGGGTGAAGTTGAAGCGTGTGCCGGTGTCTGGGACTTCGTCGTTGGCGAAGAGGAGTCCGATGCCGGTTTCGGCGTAAACGGAATAACCGCGTTCGTGGTTGTTGATGAAGTGCCAGCGGAAGGCGAAGCCGGGGTTGATGGCCTGAGCGTCGGTGCCGTCCTGGAAGAACGCCCAGCCGGAGAGCGAGAGGTTGAGTTCGAAGTTGTCGGCGAGGAACGTGCGCACGGTGACATCGAGTCGGGCATCGGTGGCGTCGTCGGAGAGCGTGCCCATGGCGCCGACACCCCACCACCATGTTCCGGCGTCGCCGAAGCGGTGCGAGGTTGTTTCAAGGGAGAGCGATGGGTCCGACTCGTCATGATCGCCCTCTTCCCCGCCTCTCACCCCGGCCCCCACCGCCTGCGCCGGGGGTTCGCTGAGTCGTTGCTCGGCGAGCGAAAGCGAGAGCGACTCGCGTTCGGCGAGTGCGGTTGTTGCGAGAAGAAGCATGAACGCGGCGGCGGAGGGTGCTTGACGCATGGGCGGGAAAGTACTGCAATCGGGGCGCGATGTCACAAGCGAACGGTGCAGAAAACGACGGTCGGGAAGAGCGGCTCCGGAAACTGGAGGAGGCGCTGGCTTTCGGCGAGCATCGGGGAGACCAGTTGTCCGGGGAGGTGGAGCGCGCGTTCGCCGAGATCAAGCGGTTGAACGAGCGGCTCGATCGGATTGAACGAAGGATGTCGATGTTGGGGGATGAGGAAGGGCAAACGGAATGAGACCCCCACCGTCGTGCTGCGCACGACACCTCCCCCGCCGGCGGCGGGGGAGGAAGCGCGTTGATCACACTTCGATGCGGGGATCGACCCAGCGGTAGAGGACATCGACCGCGAGGTTGAAGAGGATGAGCATCGAAGAAAAGACGAGCGTGACGCCCATGATGAGGAAGAGGTCCTTGTTCCGGACGGCGTCGACGAAGTGCTGACCGAGTCCCGGGATCGCGAATACCTGCTCGATGACGAATGAGCCGGTCATGGCGAACGCGGTGGCTGGCCCGAGGTACGAGAGGACGGGGAGGAAGGCGTTCTTGAGCGCGTGCTTGAAGAGGACGGTGCGCTCGGGGAGCCCCTTGGCGCGCGCGGTGCGGATGTAGTCGGCGCTGAGGATGTCGATCATGCCGAGGCGCGTGAGGCGTGCGATGTAGGCCGCGAACGGGAGGGAGAGGGTGAAGGCGGGGAGGAACACGCCTCCCATGGTGCCCCACGAGGCGACCTTCCCGACGCCCAGCCAGATGGGGAAGAGGATGAGGAGGATGGTCCCGATGACGAACGAAGGGAGCGAGATGCCGATGAGCGCGAGGGCGAGGGTCGAGTGATCGAGCCACGTGTTGGGTTTGAGCGCCCCGAGGACGCCGGCGACGGTGCCCATGATGGTTGCGATGAGGATGGCTGAGAGGCCCAAGACCATGGACACGGGGAGCGAGGAGCCGATGATCTCGTTGACTGTCCAGTCCTCGTGGCGGAAGGATGGGCCAAGGTCGAAAACGTAATCGGGCGCACGGACCTTGTCTGAGAGTTGCGAGGCGACCCAGCGGGCGCCGGTGGCGTCGAAGAGGTATTGCACATAGAAGACCTCGCCCGACTCGAGGTTGTAGCGCTTGTTCATGGCGTCGATGATCGCCTGGCTCTTGGCGCGTCCTTCGTCTTTGAGGACGGCTTCGCCCGGCAATGACCACGCGAGGAAGAACGTGATGGTGTACACCGCCAACAGAATGAACGGCAGTTGCAGCAGCCGGCGGATGATGAGGCCGATCACTTGACGACCTCGAGTTCCCAGACGAACTGCGACTGGCGCGGGTGGTTGGTGATGTTGCGGACGCCGCCGGGTTGGGGCTTGCCGTCGATGGTTTCGGGCGACTTGACGAGGTAGTACCAGGCGTAGTGCCAGAGCGTGAGGATGGGGACTTGCTCATCCATGGTGAAGCGCTCCGCCTCTTCGAGGATCGCAAAGCGTTTGTCGGGATCGTTCTCGGTCTCGGCCTGCGCAAGGAGGTTGTCGAGCGTGGAACTGTTGTAGCCGCTCTCGTTCTGACCGTCGGTGGATCGGTGCAGATTCAGGAAGGTTGTGGGGTCGCCGTAGTCGCCGTACCACCCGCCGCGCGCGAGCATGTAGTTGCGCTTCTTGAGGTCTTCCTTGTAGATCTTGGACTCTTTGCCGACGAGTTCGGTCCGGACTCCGAGGGTGTCGCGCCACATGGCGCTCATGGCCTGAGCGACATCGACGTGGTAGGTGCCGGTGGAGTAGAGCAGGACGACATCGGGGAAGCGGTTGCCGCGCGGGTCGTCGGGGATGCCGTCGTTATCGCGGTCGTACCAACCGGCGGCGCGGAGTTCATCCCGGGCGCGCTGCGGATCGAAGCCGATCCCTCGCGGCGACTCGAAGCCGGGGATGGAACCTGGGGGAACGAAGACCTGCGCGGGCGTTTCGCCGCGTCTGCGGAGGTCGACGATGGCCTGTCTGTCGGTCGCGAGGACGAAGGCGCGGCGGACACGGGGGTCGAAGAACGGGTTGTCGCGGCCGTCGGGGAGTGTTGGCTCGCAGTTGAACCACCAGAAGTATGTGCCGTAGGCGGGATAGACCTGCATGTCGTTGGCGGGCGGGAGCCCTTGTTCAGCGGCGCGTTTGTTCTGGTCGATCATGTCGGCGACATAGTCGGCCTGGACATCGGAGTGCCAATCGGCGACGCCTGTCTGGTAGGCGAGCACGGATGTGTTCTTGTCGTTGATGGGGAGGAACTTGATCGTGCGCGAGCGGACCTGTTGCGGGCGCCAATAGTTGGGGTTCTTCTCGATGACGAGTTCGCGCTTGAAGCGCCACTCTTTGAGGATGTAGGGCCCGTTGGAGACCCAGTGGTCGGGCTTGGTCCAGTCGGGCCGGACGCGGACCATGGCGGTCTCGGGATCGACGGACCACCAGCGCGGGTCCTCGACGGTCGCGCGGTGGACGGGGAACATGGGAACGAAGGCGCAGAGATCGAGGAAGAAGGGCACGCGGTTGGTCAGGGAGACCTGAAGCGTGTGATCGTCGAGGGCCTTGATCGCGACGGTGTCGTCGAACTGCTGCAGCGCCGTCTGATAGAGCGACAGGGCGCGAGTT
>CALFMQ010000277.1 GCA_937879825.1 uncultured Phycisphaerales bacterium | reverse complement strand
GGTCAGCCACCGGATGACCTGGTGCAGTTCTTCTCGGGTCCGTCCCTTCTTCTCTGCCTTCGTCACATAGTGCGGGTAGACGGACGAGAAGGTCATTTTGGCGATCCGTTCGTCGTGCTCGGGCGTGGTGGTCGGCATGGGTTCATCTCCGGTCGAGACGGTGGCGGGGCGCCGATTCGCGCCGGCTGATGCGCGCACGATATCCCGGGGCGGCGCATGGTGCTGGCGGTTGATCGTGGGCTCTGTTTGCGTGCCGTTACGGGCAGGCGTTGTTCCAGTTGCTCAGCACTTCGTTGAGGTCATCGACATCCACGAAGCCGGTGCCGTTGATGTCGCCGCCGGTGCATGGCGTGACGCTGGTGGCCCACTGGCTGAGAACGATGTTGAGGTCGTCAACATTCACGATGTTGTCGCCGTTGGCGTTGCCCGCGCACGCGGGGTTGATGCCCACGAAGTGCGTCGCGTCGTTGAGGTTGATCCAGCCGACATTCTCGCCCCAGGCGTACCCACGAAGACGCCCGGCGCCTGTGTCGAGACGGGCGCGATCGGCGCCGAGTGAACTGGTCGAGAAGTTCACCCACCCGATGTTCTCGCCCCACGCAAATCCGGAGAGCGTTCCGTCGATGGCGATGTTGATCCCGAAGTCTGTGCCGTTGGTGTTGGCGTAGGGGCCGGAGCCGTTGCCGGCGTTGAGGTGCCCGACGTTCTCGCACCAGATGAGGCCGCTCATGTGGTCGGGCATGACCATGACGCCCATGCCGGAGTCGTCGTCGGCCCAGTTCATCCAGCCGATGTTCTCACCCCATGAGAACTTGTTCGCCGGCTCGACGCCGCCGGCGGCCCCCAGGAGAACCGCTGCTCCGGCAGCCGCAACGAGTGTCAGACCGGCCTTTTTGGTGCACCGCATCGGATCATCTCCATCGGGATTGGGGTCGCTGGACCGTTTCATTCTGACCGATCATGCGAAAAACGCCAGCCGAGTGGCCAGAATCCGGACCGGGTCCGGGGCAGAATCTGGGGGTCGATCTCACCAAACCTTCACCATCCCCTCACTGCGTCAAGAAACGGAGCCCTAAACTTCACGCATTAACCCCCCGGTGGAGGCCCGGAGTGCCAAAGTCCGTCCTTGTCGTCGAAGACGAACAAGACATCGCCACGCTGATCGAGTTCCATCTCCGCAAGGAGGGGTTCGAGGTTGAGGTCGCGCGGACGGGGCGGGCGGGCCTGGAGGCCGCCCAACGGTCCGAGCCGGACCTGCTGATCCTCGACATCATGCTGCCCGATCTGGACGGGCTGGAGGTGTGCCGGCGCCTCAAGCGGCACGACACCGCGCGGAACATCCCGATCATCATGGTCAGCGCCCGGGGCGAGGAGGCGGACATCGTGTCCGGGCTGGAACTCGGCGCGGATGACTATGTGACCAAGCCGTTCTCGCCGCGCGTGTTGATGGCCCGCGTTCGGGCCACGCTCCGGCGCGGCATCGAAGAGCTCAACGGCCATGCCCCCGATGACGCCGACTCGGTCACCCTGCCCGGCGGCGTGGTGATCGACACCGCCCGGCACATCGTCCGCGTCGAGGGCGAGCGCGTCGACCTGACCGCGACGCAGTTCCGGCTGCTGGCCTATCTGGCAGAGCGCCCCGGGTTCGTCCGGACACGCGATCAGATCGTCTCGGCCGTCCGCGGCGAGGACGCGGTGCTGTCGTCGCGTGCGGTGGATGTGCACGTGGCGGCCCTGCGTCAGAAGCTGGGCGATCGCGGGCGCGTCATCGAGACGGTGCGGGGCGTCGGGTACCGGATCGCAGACGAACTGGTGGATGCGCCGGTCTGACATACGATGATCGGGCCTTGAGCACACCAGCCCCTACCCAACCACCCGGACTGAAGTCGCGGCTGTTGCTCCCCATGCTGGTGGCGCAGGTCGTGGTGTTCGTTGTGACTCTGATCGCCGCGCCGCTCTCGCCCGGGGCGATCGTGGGTGTCTCGATCGCGTTCGCGTGCATGGGGATCGTGACGGCGGCATTGGTATCGCGCCACAGCGCGAATGTGCGGGCGCTGGCGGACGCCGCCGAGCGGGCCTCGGGTGATCCCGATGACGCCTCGGAGCTCCGGATCATCGCCGCGGCGCGGTTCCCGAGTGAGCCGTCGCGCGAGCTTTCTTCCATCGCGGCGTCGCTGCGCGTGATGAGCGAGCGGCACGCGCAGCAGCTGGCCCTGTTCCGCGCCCGCCGAAACGAGCAGGACGCGATTCTGCGATCCATGGACGGCGCGCTGATCGCGCTGGACCCGGCGCAGCACGTGCTCTCGCTCAACCGTTCCGCGGAGCGGATGCTGGGGGTGAACGCGCAGTCCACCAACGGGCGCCTGATCCAGGAGTGTGTCCGCGAACCGGAACTCAATGACTTCATCAACGGCGCGCTCGAGGCCGAGCGATCGAGCGTCGATGAGATCCGGTTGCTCGTCCACGGGCCGCGGGTGGTCCGGGCGAACTCGGCGCGTCTGCTCGACGGTGAGGGCGAGCCGGTGGGCATCATCATCCTGCTGACCGACATCACCGAACTGCGCCGGCTCGAGCAAGTGCGGTCGGACTTCGCGGCCAACGTCTCGCACGAGCTGCGCACGCCCATCACCAACATCAAGGGCTACACCGAGACGCTCATCGAGTCGTTCCAGCAGGACCCGAAACTCACGAAGCAGTTCCTGCTGACGATCAAGCGCAACGCCGATCAGATGGACGCGATCGTCGAGGACATGCTGCTGCTCACGCGCATCGAGCGGCCCGGCGCGGAGTCGCAGCTGGCGGCGACGCCCACATCGGCTCGCTCGGTGATCAACGCGGCGCGGGCGCGGCTCGAGCCCGAGTCGGTCTCCAAGCGCATCGAGATCGAACTGCTGGGAGAACCCGATCTGCAGATGATGGTCAATCCGCGCCTCGCGGAGCACGCGGTCTTCAACCTGTTGGCCAACGCCGTGAAGTACAGCCCGGCCGACACGCGCATCCGCGTGACGGTGAAGCCGACCCTCATCGAGGGAGACGCGGACACCGGCGCTGCCGGGGTCACAGGAAATAGTGGGGGGGTGCGGGGAGCAGGGGGGGTTGAGATCGAGGTGGCGGACGAGGGCCCCGGCATCGCCCCGGAGCATCTTCCCCGGTTGTGGGAGCGGTTCTACAGGGTGGACAAGGCACGGAGCCGCGAGCAGGGGGGGACCGGGCTGGGGCTCTCGATCGTGCGCCACATCGCGCTGGTCCATGCCGGGCGGGTGTCGGTTTCGAGCACGGTGGGGCGGGGTTCGCGGTTCCGGATCGCGTTTCATGCGAGCGGGAACGGGCCGGGGCACGGGTCCGACGGGGTCCGTGTCAAGAATGACTCAGGCCAATATTGAGCGCGGCCTTAGCGCGGCCCTCACATGGTGAGCGGACATTTCTCACGCCGGGCGATGGGTCTCGCCGCGTGCAGTCATCCCTCAGACAAGGAGTGTTCTGGACATGTTCAATCGTCGCACCGCATTGAGCGTTCTCTCGGGTGGTTTGCTCGCCACCGCTGCCGCCTCGGTCGTGCTCGCCGCCGCCCCGCTGCGGGGTGAGATCAAGATCGCCGGCTCCTCGACCGTCGGCCCGATCACGCAGGCCATCATGGAAGAGTTCAACAAGGAGCAGCCCGACGTCCGCGTCTCGAACGCGATCACAGGGACCGGCGGCGGCTTCAAGAAGTTCACCGTCGGCGAGACCGACCTTTCCAACGCGTCGCGCCCGATCAAGGGCTCGGAGGCCGAGGCCGCCACTTCCAACGGCATCGAGTTCATCGAGCTGCCTGTCGCGTACGACGGTCTGACGATCGTGGTCAATCACGACAACACCTGGTGCGACGATCTCACCGTTGACGAACTCAAGCGAATCTTCCTCTCGGACTCGAAGGTCAAGAACTGGAGCGACATCCGCGCCGGCTGGCCCTCGATCCCCGTGAAGATGTACATCCCCGGCACCGACTCGGGCACCTTCGACTACTTCAAGGAAGTGATCGCAGAGAAGGACGGCGCGATCCGCTCCGATGTGACTGTTTCCGAGGACGACAATGTTCTGGTCCGCGGCGTCGCCGGCGAGAAGGGCGGCATCGGGTTCTTCGGTTGCGCGTACTACTTCGAGAACATCGACAAGGTGAAGGCCGTCGCCATCGACGAGGGTCACGGCGCCGTGATGCCCACCACGACGACGATCGAGAACGGCACCTACGCTCCCTTCTCGCGTCCGCTGTTCGTGTATGTCAACAAGCGTTCCGCCGCCCGTCCGGAGGTGAAGGCGTTCGTCGAGTACTACCTGGAGCACGCCGGCGACATGGCCGAGGAAGTCGGCTACGTCCGCCTGCCCAAGGACATCTACAACAAGGCCCGTCGCAACTTCATGAAGGGCAAGACCGGCTCGTGCTATCTCGACGCCAGCGGCAAGTCGCTCCACGGGTCGATCACCGAGCTGTATCAGTGACCCACTCGATGGCCACCCCCATCGATTGATTTCCACCGCCCGCCGCCGGAACGCGACGGGCGGTATTCTTGGCACGCGACACCACAGCCGCACCGCCCCGTGCGAACGGGCCCAACGGATGACGATCGAATGACGGCACTCGACACCTCTAGCCGAGCCGCACCGCGCATCGTCCTGAAGGAGCGCCGCAAGTCCGCGGCGTTGCGGAAACTGCGCGAGTCATTCGTGATCGGGTCGCTCGTGCTGTGCGCCCTCTTCTCGGTATTCGTCACGTTCTCGATCGTCGTGATTCTCTTCACGGAGACGGTCCGGTTCTTCGGCATGCCCGAGGTGACGCTCGGCGAGTTCTTCCTCGGCACGGAGTGGAACCCGCTGATGGGGGCGGAGAAGCACTTCGGAATCTGGCCGCTGATCTCGGGCACGATGATGGTCGCGGTGATCGCGGCGCTGGTGGCGATCCCGCTGGGGTTGGTCACCGCGGTGTACCTGTCTGAATACGCCCCGGCGCGGGTCCGTTCGACGCTCAAGCCGGTGCTGGAGATTCTGGCGGGCATCCCGACTGTTGTGTACGGCTTCTTCGCGCTGACGGTCATCACGCCGGCGCTGCGGGGCGTGTCGTCGTTCGTCACTTCGCCGTTTGTCGAGGGCGAGGGGGGGCGGTCGGTCTTCGAGTACTTCAACTCGACGAGCGCCGGGCTGGCCGTGGGCATTATGTGCCTGCCGATCGTGTGCTCGCTGTCGGAGGATGCGCTGCGTGCGGTGCCCCGTTCGCTCCGCGAGGGCGCCTACGCCCTCGGATCGACGCGGTTCGATGTGTCCGTGAAGGTCGTCGTGCCCGCGGCGCTGTCCGGCGTGATCGCTTCGTTCCTCCTGGCGCTGGCGCGGGCGGTGGGGGAGACGATGATCGTCGCCCTGGCGGCGGGGGGGCTGGCTCGGATCGCCTACAACCCCGCGGACGGCGCGCAGACGATGACGGCCTACATGGTGCAGATCTTCCTGGGCGATGCCGGGTCGGAGAGCGTTGAGTATTACTCGTCGTACGCCGTCGGCGCGACGCTCTTCGTGATGACGCTCGCGCTGACGCTCATCGGCAACTGGGTGCTGCGGCGGTTCCGGGAGGAGTACGAGTGAGCATCAAACTCCGCACCGATCCCGCCAAGCGCGACAAGCGCCGCAAGATGGACCGCAGATTCCTGTGGTTGTGCCTGGGCGTGACATCCCTTTCGGTAATCGCACTGTCGGTGCTCCTGATCACGATCTTTGCGCAGGGCGTGAAGCATCTCGACGGGCACTTCCTCGGTGGGGGGCCGTCGCGGTTCCCGGAGGAGTCCGGGTTCAAGGCCGCGATCCTGGGATCGATCTGGATTCTGGCGATCTGCGCGATCACAGCGCTGCCGCTCGGCGTGGGCACCGCCGTATTCCTCGAGGAGTTCAAGCCCAAGCGGAAGATCGAGAAGCGGGCGCACTCGGTCGTGCAGCTGAATATCCGCAATCTCGCGGGCGTGCCGTCGGTCGTGTACGGCCTGCTGGGGCTGACGCTGTTCGCCCGCATGTTCGGCCTGGTCGGCACGACGAACCAGTACGCGCGCTGGGACGAGTACAAACTCGCCAGTGGCCAGGAGGTCGTCGGTCTCACCACGGGCAATCAGCAGGGCTCGTACATCTTCGAGTCGGACCTGCTGGGCAGCGTCGAGATCACCGACGACCAGTTCGCCGACGACTCGGTGAAACCCAATGTCACAATCGGCGCGGACCCGATCGTCGTGGAAGGCACGATCGCCTACGACGGCGAGGAGTTCGCGATCGAGGCGAACGGCGTCAAGTTGTTCATCCCGAGTTGGCTCGTCGAGACCGAGGCCGCCGACGCCGAACCATTCGAGGCCGAACCGTTCGCATCGACGCTCGCCCGCACGCGGGACGCGGCGTACATCGTGGCGACTCCCGAGCGGGGGGAGGTCGAGGTGCCGTCCTCGTCCATCAAGGACCGCGAGTCGGACATCGACACGGTGTTCGTGCGTCGCAACAACTACATCCTCAAGGACGGGCGCGTTCTCAAGGGTGAACTGATCTCGGCGACGCTCGACGACATCACCATCCAGACCGAGGGCGACCGGCAACTCGTCACTTTCCCGCTCGCGGACATCTCCTCGTACAAGCGCAAGGAAATGTTCCAGTTGGGTGACGAGGACTGGCCCTTCCTGATCCGGTTTCCGCTCGGCGGTTCGGTGCTCACCGGCGGGCTGACGCTCATGCTCGTGGTGCTGCCGATCGTGATCATCTCGTCGCAGGAGGCGCTCAAAGCGATTCCCAACTCGCTTCGCGAGGCGGCGCTGGCGATGGGGTGCACGCGCTGGCAGATGGTGTCGCGCGTCACGCTTCCCGCGGCGGTCCCCGGCATCATGACGGGCGCGATCCTGGCGATGAGCCGGGCCATCGGCGAGGCCGCACCGATCCTGGTGATCGGCGGGGCGGTCTTCGTCACGTTCTCTCCGACGAACATGATGGACACCTTCGCGGCGATGCCGCTCCAGATTTACACTTGGACGGGCATGCCCAACGAGGACTTCAAGGAAGTCGCGGCGACGGGCATTATCGTGCTGCTGGCCGTCCTGCTCGTCTTCAACACCGCCGCCGTGCTCATCCGACAGAAACTCCAGAAGCCCCTCTCATGACCATGACACCAACCAAGCCCATCGCTGTTGAGGTTCACGCCAACCCGCTGGCTGCGGTCGCGGCCAAGTCGTCGGCCACGAAGGACAACGCGCCCACGAAGGCCGCGATTACTGCCAAGGACTTCAACTGTTGGTACGGCGATTTCCAGGCGCTGCACAACATCAACCTCGTCATGCCGCACAACCGGGTGACGGCGCTGATCGGGCCGTCGGGGTGCGGCAAGAGCACTTTCATCCGGTGGATCAACCGGATGAACGACCTTGTGCCCGGCGCTCGGGCCGAGGGCACGCTCGATCTTCACGGCGAGAACCTGCTCGATAGGAAGCGCGATCTGGTCGAGACGCGGCGCACGGTCGGCATGGTTTTCCAGAAGCCCAACCCTTTCCCGAAGTCGATCTACGAGAACATCGCCTTCGGCCCCCGGCTGCATTGCCGGGTCTCGAAATCCGACCTCGACGATCTGGTCGAGTACTCCCTCACGCACGCCGGGCTCTGGAACGAGGTCAAGGACCGATTGAACAACTCGGCGCTGGGTCTCTCGGGCGGTCAGA